>DASXUZ010000139.1:0-5042 GCA_036504555.1 Prolixibacteraceae bacterium
TTATAGGCGCCACCTTCTTCATTGTAGGCAGCTATAATTTCAGCAGCAAGTTTGTCAGCCATTGAACGGCCTGAACGCTTACGTGCATATAAAATAAGGTTTTTTACTGAAATGGAGACTTTTCTCTCCGGACGAATTTCCATTGGAACCTGGAAATTAGCACCACCAACTCTACGGCTTTTTACTTCAACCTGTGGGGTGATTTTCTCAAGGGCTTTTTTAAACACATCAACTGGACTCAATTCAGAGTCTTTCATTTTCGTAGTGACAACATCCATGGCGTCATAGAAAATTTGATATGCAATTGATTTTTTTCCGTCATACATCAAGTCGTTGACGAAACGGGTAACCAGCGTATCATTGAACTTTGGATCGGGCAGAATGATCCGCTTCTTTGGTTTCGATTTTCTCATTACAAAATTGCTTTAGTGTTACTTAAATTAGCTGTAATTTGTATTCTTCAATCGGCACTTGGCCTCTTTACTCAACTTCAAACCACTAAGCTAGAACGTCAATAAACAAAAATACTACTTAACAAATTACTTTTTTACTTTTGGCCTCTTGGTACCGTATTTCGACCGTCTCTGTGTACGACCTTCAACACCTGCTGTATCCAAAGCACCACGAATTAAATGGTAACGAACTCCTGGAAGGTCTTTCACCCTGCCACCGCGTACCAATACAATAGAGTGTTCCTGAAGATTGTGTCCTTCTCCTGGAATGTAAGCATTCACTTCTTTACCATTTGTTAACCGCACACGGGCTACTTTACGCATGGCCGAGTTTGGTTTTTTAGGAGTGGTAGTGTACACACGAACACATACTCCTCTTCTCTGTGGGCAAGAATCCAATGCGGGAGACTTACTGCTCTCTGCATTGCTTTGTCTGCCTTTTCGAACTAATTGCTGAATCGTTGGCATATAGCTGCTCTTAATTTTAATAAAACTTACGCTAAAATTTGGTCTGCAAAGGTATAGTAATTTCACAGAAATACAAGCCTTTACATTCCGCTGAAAAGAGTTTTCCCTTTAAAACGGCTCGCAAAAGTACTAATTACCAATAGAAAACCAATCAATCGGGCTAAAAAAAACGATCTTTTTTTGAATATTAATATTGGCGCGATGGCAAAATTGTCATTTGTCCTTATTTTGAAGACAAAACACGGTGCTTAAGCAAAGATTTAACTGGATTGAAAAACCGCTCAATTAGCCGCAGGTCTTCTGTAATAATTTCTGCCGACCCTTTCATCTCCTGGCTGAACTTTAAAGGGATGTTATAATTGGTCTTCATATCCTGGGGAAGCGTTACTTCTACCACATAGGTTTCATCGTTGGGCATGAGTGAGATATTTTTAACCGTCCCGTTCAGGAACCCATATTCCATATAGGGGAAGTTGTCAAACCGGATATTGACCCTCTGGCCGATAGCCACTTTCCCTGCCCCTTTCAGCGGCATACTGATACGGCCAACAATCTGGGATTGCTTTTCAGGAATAACCGCAAATACGATATCGTCTTTTTTGACTTGCTGATTTTTATTGTAGAAATTTGTAAAACTCACCGTACCTGTAAGGGGGCTTCTGATGATAAAGGTTTGTTCCCAAAACATCAAACGGCTTTTCAGAACATTCATCTCTTCGATCAACGAGTTTTGCGCTTTCTTTTTCTGCTCGGCAAATGCCATCTCATCATCCACCACATCCTGTTCCAGCTTAATAATGGCGCTCTGTGTTTCAGCAAGCTTGGTCCTTGCTCCATTGGTATTAAATTTCTTTTGCAGCAGCAGCCCTTTCGATTTTTCAAGATCCAGGTCTGACAGCACCGCCTTTATCTGCAACAGCGAATCACGTTTGAATTGATTATTCCCAATGCTCAAATCAGCTTCCATGTCTTGTTTTTGAGCCATCAACCGATCGTAATAGACCCTGTTCATTGCAATCTGTTGTCTCAGTGACTTGACCTTCTTGGGATGCAGCTTCAAGCGCAGAAATGAAAAATAATCATTGTACAACCTTACGAAGCTTGAATAATCGGATTGGATATCCCCCAATTGAAGCCCCACTTCAGGAGTGGATGCGGACAGGGTATCAAAAGTCTCCATAAATGGCTCCAGGCGGATCATCAGCGCTTTAAGCTTCATGGCGTCTTCATAATTGGCCGTACTCTCCAGAACAGCAATCACCTGGTTTTCGGAAACCAACTGCTGATCAACCGCCATCAGGGAGTCGATGCGGGCAGTAGTACGAGCCGCCAGATAGGCAGGCGGATTTTCTGACAGGACAACAATACTGGCATTGATCACATCAGGATAGCGAAAGAAATAACTGCCAGCCAGAATGAGCGCCAACAGTCCAAATATCACCACAATGCCAGAGCGGATCATCCACCTGGGCCATTGCTGAACGATTTCCTGAAATTCATCGCTTCTCAATTCTATATCAACCTTTTCCTTTTCCATGACAAATCAAGTGTTCAGTATTTCAAGTTAAAAGTAAAAAGTAAAAAGTGGTCGCTCCCTTCTCACTTTCTCCTTTCTCCTTTCTCCCTTTTTCCTTTTTCTTTCTTCCTTCCCTAATTTCCCAGCTCCAGCTGATTCTTCACCAATTGGTAATAGGCGCCTCTTAAACCGGTCAATTCTTCATGCGTTCCAATTTCTACAATCTGCCCTTTCTCAAGTACAATGATCTGATCGGCATTTCTGACTGTACTTAATCGGTGAGCCACCACCACAACTGTTTTCCCGGTGAAAAATTCATTCAGGTTCTCAAGGATCACCTTTTCATTGTTGGCATCCAGGGCGTTGGTGGCTTCATCAAAGAAGATAAATTCAGGATTCTTGTAAATGGCCCGTGCAATTAATATGCGCTGCTTCTGTCCCTGGCTCAGCCCGATTCCTTCAGGGCCAATTTTGGTATTGTAACTTAAAGGCAATCCTTCGATGAATTCCCTGATATTGGCCATGCGTACTGCATAACTGAGACGGACTTTGTCAATTTCTTCGTCTCCAATGGCAATGTTGGTAGCAATGGTATCCGAAAAGATAAAGCCATCCTGCATCACTGCCCCACATTTACTGCGCCACCAATGCTGCCTGTAGTTTGCCAGATCAGTCTCTCCTACCCTTATTGAGCCCGACACGGGAGGATAAAATCCAAGTAGTAGTTTTACCAGGGTGGTTTTCCCACTCCCGCTGGTGCCCACAATGGCGGTCACTTTGCCCTGAGGGATTACCAGGTTCAGGTGGTCGAGCACCTTGGGTGAATGTGGCCCTTCGTATTGAAATACCAGGTCATCGATATGAATATCCGCCTTCGAAGGCAATGAATCCAGCTTCCCCGATTGGTCTTCCTCCTCATCCTTTTGCAAATGAATCTCACTCAAGCGCTCCAAACTGATTTTAGCATCTTGCGAAACCTGTATAAATTCGATCATCTGATCAAGGGGGCTGTTCATCTGGCCAATGATGTATTGTACGGCCAGCATCATCCCCAAGGTCATATCTCCGTGAACAACCGATGTGGCGGCAAGCACGGTGATAAAAATATTTTTGGTTTCATTGATAAATACCGATCCTGCCGCCTGGTATTGTTCCAACGACAGACTTCCCATATTGACCTTAAACAGCCTTGCCTGGATGCGTTCCCATTCCCATCGTTTCTGACGTTCGTAATTGTTCAGCTTAATTTCCTGCATCCCATTGATCAGCTGAATCAGTTTACTCTGATTGTCTGACAATTGGGCAAACCTTTTATAATCCAGCTCACGCCTTTTCTTCAGAAACAGGAATATCCAAGCGATGTACAAGACCGAACCCAGGAGGAATACAAAGAATATCAGCCAACTGTAAAGTGCAAGGACTATACTGAAAATAAGAATATTAAATACCGAGAAAACTACATTCAGCGATTGTGAGGTCAGGAAGCGTTCAATGCGGTGGTGATCGCTAATGCGCTGGAGGATATCGCCGATCATTTTGGTGTCGAAAAACCCGATGGGTAACTTCATCAATTTAATCAGGAAGTCAGAAATAATGCTGATATTGATCCGTGTGCTGATGTGAAGCAGAATCCATGACCGAATGAAATCGACCGTCATCCGACTCACAAAAAGCACCATCTGGGCCACCAGTATCAGATAGATAAAGTTAATGTCCTGGGTATTGATCCCTACATCGACGATACTTTGAGTCAGGAATGGAAAAATAAGCTGTAGAAGACTGCCGGCCAAAAAGCCTAGCACCAGCTGAACGATCAGCCTACGGTGAGGTTTCAGATATTTTAGCAGAAAGCGCAAATCGCTTCTTTTTGATTCCTCCCCTTCGAGGTCAAAAAAGGCAGGAGTTGGATCAAACATCAGGCAAATGCCTTTTTGCTCTCCCCCACGCAGGGTGGCCAGCCAATGTTTTTTAAATTCATCGACCGAATATTCAACCAGTCCAAAAGCAGGATCTGCTACATATACCACCCCTTTTCGGTATTCATAGACCACCACAAAATGCTCCTGGTCCCAATGTACCACGCATGGTTTGGGTACTTCCAGCAACTGTTCGCTGGTAATCCTGGCACCAACGGTACGAAATCCGATGGCTTCGGCAGCATCGCTCAATCCTAACAGGGAAACCCCTTCACGCGAGATGTGCGACAGGGTGCGTAATTTATGGAGCGAATAACTCTTCCCGTAATAGGCAGCAATCATGCGCAAGCACGATGGACCGCAATCCATGGCATCATACTGTTTGAAGAAGGGGAATCTGGGCATATCAATTCATAAATGTCCAAAAATAGCAGATTTATGTGAATAGGCACTATGATGAACAAAACTTATCAAAATTGATTGTATACACTAGGCCTATCCTACAAAATTAAAGCTACTTCCATGTATTGCCCGTAGAAGGCAGATTGAATGAATTTTCCTACTCCTTCTTTCAATCCAGCTTCTTACCTTGCTGATACCAAAACCATGCCCTGTACCTGCCCACGTCGTAGCTTCTGTAATGTAACTGTAATCTATCTGTATAGTATCTGTAATCTACAATACAGATAC
>DASXUZ010000140.1:0-7106 GCA_036504555.1 Prolixibacteraceae bacterium
CGTTTGTGTGAAGATGTATTGGGTACATTTATTTTAACTGGCCTTCAACGCGATGTTGAGCAGATTATCCGGATATCGATGCTTCATACTGTTTTGGTCATTACCCGAACAGTGGCAGAAGCTGCAAGTATCCTGGTTGAAAAAGGCAAACAAATAATCTGACCATGTCAGACGATGCAATGCCTTTTGAACTGACCATACTCGGAACAAGCTCTGCATTACCTACTTCCAACAGATATCCAACCGCCCAGGTACTCAATGTACTTGGGCGGTTTTTTTTGATCGATTGCGGAGAAGGAACCCAGACGCAAATGCGAAAATTCAAGATTGGGTTCTCTAAAATTGATCGCATTTTCATTACCCATCTTCATGGTGACCACATCTTTGGATTGATCGGCCTGATTTCAACCATGGTATTATTGGGACGCGATAAAGAATTGCACATCTATTCGCATCCTACCCTTCAGAAATACATTTCGGCACAATTGAATTTTCTATATCCTGGCGCCATTCCATTCTGGATTGAATACCATCCTTTGACTTACATAGGAGAACAATTGATATTTGAAGATACCAAGGTCAGGATCTTTTCCTTCCCCTTATTTCACCGCATCCCCACTTGTGGCTTCAGGTTTGAGGAAAAACCACCTTTGCCCAATTTAAAGAAACAGAAGATAGATCAATACCAGATACCAATCCGTGAACGGCAACGAATCAAGGAAGGGGGCGATTTTATCACCAGCGAAGGGAAGATAATTCCACATTCGGAACTAACAGTTTACCATTATAATGCACGTTCATTTGCCTTTTGCAGCGACACCAGGTTTGATGAATCGTATATCGAATCAGTCCGAAATGTTGATTTACTTTACCACGAGGCAACCTTTGCAGAAGACAACCAGGAATTGGCCAATACCACCTACCACTCCACTGGAAAAGATGCGGCAACAGTAGCACTCAGGGCGCAAGTGGAAAAATTGCTCATTGGACATTTCTCGGCCAGGTACAAAGACAATAGCCCTATTTTAGAGGAAGCAATGAAAATTTTCCCAGCCACAAGCGCCATTGTGGAAGGCGATGTGATTACGGTCCATAGGAAGAAGCTACTCTGAGAAAAACTCCTTGTTGAAATTGACCAGGTACAAGCGCTCTGTTGGACGCGTAAATGCGGTATACAACCACCTCAGGAACTCAGTATTGAGCATCTCTTCAGTTAAATACCCCTGATCGACAAAAACAGCCCTCCATTGACCACCCTGTGCTTTGTGACAGGTGACTGCATAGGCAAACTTCACTTGCAGGGCATTAAAATAGGGGTTTTCCTTAATCTTATCCCAGCGGTTTTTCTTATTCCTGATATCCACATAGTCTTCTGATACGGCATCAAAGAGTTTTCGGTTTTGCTCCCCAGTCAGGGAAGCCGATTCGATGGACAAGGTATCGAGGATGATCTTGCAATCAAATTCAATATCGGGGTAATCAAGCAACCTTAGACTGACGTTGGCAAACTTGAATCCATATAATTCTTCATATTTATAAATGGCGATAATTTGGGCAATATCACCATTGGCAATAAAATCAATTTTTTCGTTTTCCTCCAGCCAGAAGTAATTGTTCTTGACAATCATGATCAGGTCGTTCACCGAAATATCGGCCTCTTTATATAAAATGGCGCTGCGGATACCTTCATTGAACTTGTTGGCGCGTTTATTTGATCGGGTAACGACAATGGTTTCAATCAATCCGAACCGATCATAGCAGGTTGAAATTTCTTCGATCAGATCAGCCCCTGAGACACGTCTTACATCTTCGAATAGTTTGTATTCCAGATGAAAATAGCCGGACTGGTAAGCCCCTTCGGTGATCAGGTTACGGATAAAGGTAGCATTGTATAAAATCCCTGAGTTCAGGTCCTGCCTTACCACCTCGGTCAATTCATACTCATAAACATCACGGTCGTAAAACTCAAGTTCTTTTTGAGATAAGGCAGGACTCACATCAAGACCCACCGGTGGCAGCTGTGCTGTATCGCCCACCAATAAAAGGCGGCAATTCGAGCCAGAATAAACATATTCAATTAAGTCCTCCAGTAATCGACCCGATCCGAAAATGGAAGTTTCACCCGTTGAATTGGAAATCATGGAAGCTTCATCTACGATGAAGAAAGTATCTTTGCACAAGTTTTTATTCAGAACAAATCGACCGGTCCCATCACTGGAAGATTGCTGCCTGTAGATGTTTTTATGAATGGTGTAAGCGTTTTTACCCGCATAGCTTGACAGAACCTTCGCCGCACGACCTGTCGGAGCCAATAAGATGGAATTAAACTTGAACAATGACAAGGTTTTGACCAGCGAACTTAACAAAGTGGTCTTACCTGTACCGGCATATCCCCGCAATAAAAAGATAGCATCCAGCCCTGATTCTGCAATAAAATCAGCTAGTTTAAGTGAAAGGGCTTCCTGCCCGGGGGTAGGTGACTTCCCCAGATTTCTAATAATTTCAGATTGGATGTGATTTTTTATCATATATTGCTAAAATACAACAAAACCAAAGATTATAAATTTTATTTTTTATAAATTTGTATTCAAACAACAAAACTAATCCTAAATCTCGTAAGATGAAAACAGTATTCCAAATCTTACTCGTTGTGTTAGTAATTGTTCTTTCCTACTTTTTGTACACGAGTGTGGAAAGACCCCTTGAATTTGAAAAAATCAAGGAGGAGAGATATCAGGCAACTGTTTCACGGCTGAAGGATATCCGAAAAGCGGAACTGGAATACAAGAATGTTTATGGAAAATTTACCGGCAGTTGGGATACGTTGATCAACTTCGTAAAAAACGGAAAATTACCTTTGGTGCGCAAAATTGGCATGTTGACCGACAGTATGATTGATGCCGGATGGACTGAAAAACAGGCTTTAAAAGAAGGAAAAATTATCCGTGATACTGTTTATGTGAATGCTTTGGATACCCTGTTTGGGAAAAATTATCCCATTGAACAGATTAAATATATTCCTGTCAAAGATACCCTTGCCGAATTTAGGTTGGGGGCTGCCTTTATCGCTACAGGATCAGGAATTAAAGTTCCTGTCTTTGAAGCAAAAGCGCATAACAATATTATCTTGCACGGAATGAACAGACAGGAAGTCATTAACATCAACGAAGCCAAAAGAACAAATGGCAAATATCCGGGATTAAAGGTAGGATCACTGGAAGAAACGAATAACAATGCCGGCAACTGGGAATAAATACTTATGCATGAATTAAATATTACGGACGAATCTTTTGATTTAAAACGAGCTACAGAATATCATCTATCCATCCAGGTTGGTCTGGATGGATTTTCTTTTTGCATTCTGGATATCTTGCGAAAGAAATTCATTGCTTTGCATCATATTCCTTTAATTGTTGGAAAATTACAGTTTTTACCCAGGAAGATGGAAGAGATATTTGATCAGCAAGAAAAACTTGCAGCTTCCTATCAATCTATTTCGGTTACGTATTCCACCAACAAGGCCACTTTGCTCCCAAAGGCATATGCCGATTCGGGGCTAGATGCCAAGATTGCAGAACTCACCAACGAGATCAATAGAAATGAAGAGATTGCCCTGAACGATTTACCTGGGTTCAATCAACAGCTCCTATTTAGTTATCCCAAAGAACTGATGACCTTGCTGAACCGCAAGTTTACCGAATTCAGCTTCAGTCACAAATCAGTTTCCCTGTTGGCTTCTGCAGTTACCCAGAGACATGAGAAGAAAAATACACTGGTAATCAATTTTGAAAAGCAATACGTCAGGATGATCGTACTCAAAGACATGCAGATTGCCTTGTACAATAGTTTTTATTTCAAAAATGAATCCGATTTTTTGTATTATACCCTTAACATTTGCCATACCTTGCAAATTGATCCCGAACGCGATGAACTATTAATTGGAGGATATGTAGCCGATGATTCGGGTTACATCCGCCAATTAAAAAAGTATATCAGCAATGTCTATTTTCTGAAACCCTCGGCAGGCTTCAACTACAGCAACACCTTTGATAAAATTCAGAAACACCAGTTTGTAAGCCTCTTAAATTCATTTCAATGCGTATAGTCGGCGGAAAATATAAAGGCAGGGTATTCAGTCCCGGCAAAACTTTTAAAGCAAGGCCAACAACTGATATGGCCAAAGAAAGCCTGTTTAATATTCTTCAGAATTCCATTGATTTTGAAAGTATCAGGGCACTTGATTTGTTCTCAGGAACAGGAAGCATCAGTTATGAACTGGCTTCCCATGGGTGTACCGATGTTACAGCCGTTGAAATAAACCCGATGCACCTTCAATTCATAAAGGAGGTAATTGAAAAACTGGGAGAAAAACATATTCGGGTAGTTAAATCAAATGTATTTGTCTTTGCAGCCAGGATTAAAGAACAGTTTGATCTTATTTTTGCGGATCCTCCCTATGACCATCCTAAATTTGCGGAAGTTGCTGATCTTATTTTCAAAAATAATTTACTCAAACCAGGTGGAACATTCATCCTTGAACATTCGGGACAGTTTGATTATTCGGCACACCCCAGCTTCCATGAATTACGAAGATATGGAAGTGTCCATTTCAGCATTTTCACCATCAAGGAATAAATCCAATCTATTTCTGCTATGGGGCAATTATCAAAAGTGGTGTAATATTTTGTTATTGATTTAGACATATTACTCAGGATTCAATTATTATATCATGGATTTATTTCAGGCGAATGACATTGTGAAAGAATATGCCGGACATGTCGCTCTAAATACGGTCAGCATTTCTGTTAAAGAAGCATCTGTTTTCGGTTTACTGGGCCCCAATGGCGCAGGAAAAACAACGCTCATCAGGATCATCAACCAGATTACAGCTCCCGATAGCGGGGAACTGTTTTTTGAGGGAAGACCTTTGAAATCGGATGATATCTACCAGATTGGCTACCTGCCCGAAGAACGTGGCTTGTATAAAAAGATGAAAGTGGGCGAACAAGCCTTGTATCTTGCCCAACTAAAGGGGATGTCGAAAAAAGATGCAATGAAAAGTCTCAAGTACTGGTTCGAGAAGTTTGAAATCCAGGCCTGGTGGGGTAAAAGGGTGCAAGAACTCTCCAAAGGGATGGCCCAAAAGGTGCAGTTTATTACCACAGTAATCCACCGACCCAAGCTATTGATCTTTGATGAACCATTTACCGGGTTTGACCCGATCAATACCAACCTGATAAAGAATGAAATCCTGGAATTAAAAAAGCAGGGAACCACAATCATCTTCTCAACCCACAACATGTCCTCGGTTGAAGAGATCTGTGATCACATTGCCCTGATCAATCAATCAAAAAAAATACTGGATGGCCAGATTGATGATGTAAAACAACGATTTAAGACCAACACCTTTGAAGTAGTTTACAGGGGTGACACCCCTAATCTGGACCATGACTTAGGACTTCATTTCAACATCCTGGAACAGGCTCAAACGGCTCATCTAAATCAGATGAAGATTCAGTTGAAAAACGGACAAACAAACAATGAATTATTAAAAATGCTGATGAATCAGTTTGAAATTGTATCATTCAACGAAATAATTCCAAGCATGAACGAAGTATTTATCCATGTAGTTGAACAATCAAATCGTACAAACAAGCTGTAAGCCATGAAACGAGCCATAAGTAAGTCTTCTCACACAGCAGAATGATGATTGGCGAGTTCCATCTGACAATTTAAAAACAAATTATAAACAGATGAATAAATCATTTTTAATACTTAAACGGGAATACCTGACACGGGTAAAGAAAAAGTCATTCATCATCATGACCTTGCTGATTCCATTAATTATGGCAGCCTTCACGATTCTGCCGGCTTACCTTGCCTCGATGGACGACAAAGAACAACGCACCATTGCTGTGTACGATCCCACCGGATTGATCCTGGACAAGCTTGAAAACCAGAATTATACCCAATTTCATTACATCCCCGAACAGCAATACAATGACTTAAAAAAGGACTTCAAATCAGGTAATTTCTATGCATTGTTGTACATTCCTGAAAACATTCTTACAACCAACCAGGCTCAACTGATTTCGGATAAACAAATCACCTTCGATATCAAGAACATGGTCACCGAACGCATTGGAACGATCATCGAAAATGAAAAGAGGCAACAGGTCATCAGTGAAAGCGGCATACCTGACCTTGAAAAGAAATTGGCATCCACTAAAACACGTATAGAATTAAACACCATTAAATTGGGAGAAAAAGGTGAGGCTGTTAAAAGTTCGACTGAGATGGCCATGGTCATTGGCTATGTGGCAGGCATCCTGATCTATATGTTTGTATTATTGTACGGAACCATGGTCATGAGAGGGGTCATGGAAGAGAAAACGAGCAGGATTGTTGAAGTAATCATTTCATCGGTTAAACCTTTTCAATTGTTGTTTGGTAAGATTATTGGAATCGGGTTGGTAGGATTGACCCAGATTGCAGTTTGGATTATCCTTGGAACAGCCATCAGCACCGGGGTAACTACCTACATGGGAGGCGGATCGGCAGCAGGCCTTCAGGCACAGGACATCATGGCGGGTGGACAGGCCATGGGGCAAATGGCCCCTCCCAGCCCGGCACATGCCAACGTGGTACTGGACATTTTACAAACGGTCGGCAACATGAACCTGCTACTGATTCTTTTTTCATTGCTCTTCTATTTTATAGGAGGCTTCCTTTTGTATGCCTCCCTCTTTGGGGCCGTCGGATCGGCTGTTGACAGCGATGAAGATGCTCAACAAATGATGTTTCCAATCATGATGCCCCTAATTTTATCGATGATCTTGCTCTTTCCCGTAGTTAAAAATCCAGAAGGGCCCCTTGCATTCTGGGTCTCCATGATCCCATTTACCTCACCCGTCACCATGATGGTCCGTATTCCCTTTGGGGTACCGGCCTGGCAAATCATTTTGTCTATGAGTATATTGGTGGCCACCATTTTTGGAACCATTTGGATGGCAGGGAAGATCTATCGAACGGGCATTCTGATGTATGGCAAGAAAGTCAATCTTAAAGAAATTGTTAAATGGTTGTTCTATAAAAACTAAAATAAA
>DASXUZ010000141.1:0-29492 GCA_036504555.1 Prolixibacteraceae bacterium
CATCTGATACCTTTCTGTAACCTAAGGTTACAGAAAGGTATCAGATGGGTATCAGAAAGGTATCAGAAAGGTATGAGTTCAAGGGTAGAACACAGTGCTGCGATGAAAGGAGAAAAACTGTTCAAGGGAACCAATCAGGGATGCTTTCAAATAATTTGAATTCATCCATCCATCCACAGCGGAAAGTCAAAGGGCTCTTCTTTCTCTTATTCATGGACAGAGATCCCTTTTGTAAAAAAAATGATAGACGGATTTTTCAGAAAGCACTCCATACATGTACAATTGCCTTAGCGCCAACAGTACTTTTTTAATTTTTCCATAAACATAGAAGGATTGATGAAACCAAGTTCATCAATCCTTCTAAAACATCAAATATCATTAGCTTTTCAATGTTTTTTACCAGGCATTTTTCAGTAACATGCCCAATTTATGGGTGAATCCTCAACTCGATTTCTTTACAAATTTGGTCAGGATGACTATCAACTGACCATTCACTCGACCTTCAATATGTTCTGGATTATCGGCCACCAGAGTGATTCCGCGAACTGCTGTTCCTCGCTTTGCGGTAAAGCCAGCCCCTTTTACATCCAGGTCTTTGATCAATACCACGGTATCCCCACCCTGAAGTATTCCGCCATTGCTGTCAATATGTTTTACCGTATCGTCCTGCGATTTTCCTTCACCGGAAGCTTGCGCCCATGCCAGGTTTTCATCATCCAGGTAAAGCATATCCAGCAAGTCATGCGACCAGGCTTCTGTACTCAAGCGATGGAGCATCCGCCATGCCATGACTTGCACAGCAGGCACCTGGCTCCACATACTATCGTTTAAGCAGTGCCAATGATTCACATCCATTTTTTCAGGATCTTCAATCTGACCCATGCATTTTTCACAAACAAGCACACATGCATCAGTTTTCCCATTCGATGTGGGTGGCACCTCATAGATTTTCAATTCATCAGTTGCCCCACAGAGCTCGCATTTCGATCCGCTACGTGCATGGATTTCCTTTTCTACACTCATTGTTGATTTTTAAATTTAGCGCAAATCTAAGGTTTATAACGAAAAATGAAGAATAAGTTGATCCCTGGATCAAAACCTCCATGACTGATCCTATCACTTCCTATGAGAAGATTTGGTATTTTAAGCGGTGGCTTATTCACGTTCAAACCCATAATCACGCTGCACGATGGAAATTCGGGTCTTAAAGCATTTATACCAAGTATCGCGGCCTTTATCCCGGGCGAAAGTATGCTCCGCATGATCGTGCCATTTATGAATGGACTCCAGATCCTGCCAATAGGAAACGGTAATGCCTATTTCATTGCGGGCTGATTCTACACCCAGGAATCCATCCTGTTGACGGGCCAAATCAAGCATTCGTTCAGCCATTTCAGCATAACCATGATCACCTTCAGTTCGAACAGAGGTAAATATGACGGCAAAATATGGAGGTATTGGAGTTTCAGCTATCATGGGCTATCATATTGGTTGATTAATACAAGTCAGAACCACAGATGATGAAATGAAGTTCTGACTTGCTCTTAAGGTGGTTCACTCAAATTCTTGATTCCACCATCTTTAGAATCTCGGTCTCTTTGGCCTGTGTGTCCTCAAGGAGTTGTTTGGCTTTGGAAAGAATATCCCCGGAAAAAGCTTTATCAGCCAAACTCTGTGCATTGATTCGTACGTTGAGATATGCTCCGTAAACAGCCGTGCGGGCACACAATGCCCCCACCCCGGCATCCGACAATGAATTGGGATTTCCGATAGTGGCCATGGCCTGAATTACTTCCATTGACCCAAAAGCAGCCTGCATCACTTCAAATGGAATTTCAATGGCATGTTTGGTTGCTGCCTGAATTGTTTCAGAACGATTCTTCTTTTCTTGTTCAGTTACTTTGGGCATTCCAAAAGCATCCATGATGGCATTAAAGGAGGCAGCATCCTCATCCACCAGTTTCAAAAGCCTGTCATGGTATACTTTTCCCTTTTCAGCCCAATTGGAGAACTCTTCCCAGCGATTGTCCCATCCGCGCTTGATGGCCGACAAATTGGCAACCATCGAACCCAATGCAGCGCCAAGGGTGCCCACATAAGCTGCCACAGAACCCCCACCAGGGGCGGGAGATTCAGACAGGGTTTCATTTGAAAATCCATGCAAAGAAAGATCAATGAGTTTATCTGGTTGGTTATCGATCAGGTATTCAATTATCCGTTTCTTTGGATCAAAGGGAGTCAGTTCGTCCAATCCCAATGATTTGATGGCTATCTTGACGATTTCCTCCTCAGGGATCCCGCTTGAACGCTGTTGTTTTCTTAGAAAATATTTACCTGCTTCAAGCATCGCCTGCAATGGGATCACTCCAATCAATTCAGAGCCTGTCACCCGGATTCCTCGTTCGCGGGCTCGTTCTTCAACCTCCACAAAAGCCTGATGCATGGAAGTTACTGTAATATCGGTCAGATTCATCGAGATTTGCGCAATGCCGTATTCTTTAATAAACCATCCGATGGCTCTAACTTTTTGAAGTGAACCGGGGATCCTGATGGGCTGGCCATTGGCATCGTTCACAATGGTGCCTGTGATGGGATCTCCTTCGCGTAAAATACGTCCAGCCTCACGGACATCAAATGCAATGGAATTGGCACGACGCACTGAAGTGGTATTCAGGTTGACATTGTAAGCGATCAGGAAATTGCGCGCCCCCACCGCTGAAGCCCCTGAGCGTTCATTGAAGATCATTGGTCCAAAATCGGGTTTCCATTCTGGTTTCAGAAGTTTCATTTTCAGCCCTTCATATTCACCCGCCCTGCAATTGGCCAAGCTTTGGCGCTCCTCACTGTAGGCGGCATACTCGTAGCAATACACTGAAATTCCAAGCTCTTCTCCCATTCTTTGGGACAATTGGCGGGCATAAACCACCGTCTCTTCCATGGATATATTGGCAATGGGCACCAGGGGACAAACGTCAATGGCCCCAAAACGCGGATGTTCTCCCTTGTGTTTGCTCATGTCGATGAGTAGGGTGGCCATTTTGGCACCCCGAAATGCTGCTTCAATCACATCGGCGGGTTCGCCAACAAAAGTGACCACCGTGCGGTTAGTAGCCTTTCCAGGATCAACATTCAGCAATTTAATACCATCCACCGACTGAATGGCATCGGTAATCAGACTGATTATTTTTTCATCTCTTCCCTCCGAGAAATTGGGGACACATTCGATTAGTTGTTTCATATTTTAGATAATAGATAGCAGATTAACGATTTAGATAGTCCAAGAGAACTTACCATTACGATATTTCAATCTTCAATATAGGACTAATCCTGAAACTTTGAACTTTAAACCTCCACCCCTTGTAACTGTCCATTCAAGATAATGCTTTCAATCAGGTTTGAGCCGAAAGAATAAGGAATAACTGCGTAATTAGAAATCTCCTTGGTAATGAACAAGTTGGCTATTTTCCCCCGGGCAATGCTGCCGAAACGGTCGCTGATTCCCATTGCATAAGCAGAATTGATGGTGGTCGCATGGAGGGTTTCTTCTGGAGTCATGCCATATTTCAAACAACCCAGCGATTGAATAAAATTCATGTTTCCCGAGGGCGAGGTCCCCGGATTGTAGTCCGAAGCCATGGCCACGGGCAAGCCTGCTTCAATCATTTTACGCACAGGCGCCAATGGGAGATTGAGAAAAAAGGCGGCACCGGGCAAAACTGTCGGCATGGTTTCACTACCCATTAAAGCAGCAATTTCTTGATCGCCTATACACTCCAGATGATCAGCTGATAGGGCATTGTGTTTTACCCCTACCTGGACGCCTCCCGAATTGGCAAGCTCATTGGCATGAACTTTCCCTTTCATCCCAGCCTTGATCCCTGCTACCAGGATGCGATCTGTTTCTTCGATCGTAAAAAATCCACGGTCGCAAAAAACATCCACGTAATCGGCCAGTTTTGCAGAAGCAATCTTTGGAATCATTTCATTGACCAGCAGATCGACATATTCCTTTCGCCTGTTACGGTATTCCATGGGGAAAGCATGTGCCAGAAAAGTAGACTTGATCATCAGGGGTGAATGTTGTTTCAAACGTCGAATCACCCGAAGCATCTTTAGTTCCGATTCCGTAGTTAAGCCATATCCACTTTTAATTTCAACAGCACCGGTTCCCAACCACATCATTTCATCGAGCCTTTCTAAGGCCTGGACGTACAAATCATCTTCCGACATTTCATGCAATTGGCGGGCCGAATTCAGGATACCTCCTCCATTGCGGAATATTTCTTCATAAGTCAGGCCTCTGATCCGATCCACAAACTCCAGCTCCCGGGTTGCAGCAAAAACCAAATGCGTATGAGAGTCACAATAGCTGGGGAAAACCATCTTACCCGAACAATCAATTTCCATAATCATATCGTCAGCTTCAAATTCAGATGGGAGAAGCTCTTCCATGGGTCCAAAGGATTCAATTCGTTGGTCCTGAACAATCAAAAATGCATTTTTTATCGTCTGAACTTCAGCCATCGATTGTCCAGCTACCCAAAGCCGGTTTTTGGGATCAACCTGAACCAGTTCCTTTATATTTTGTAAAATCAGTCTCATATTGTTTGTATATATTTCTTTCTCATTTCTCCTTTTCTCACTTTCTCACTTTCTCATCTTCTCAACTTGCGACTACAATTTAAAGAAAGTCTTTTGTGGATATTTATGCAATTGATCATGTAACCGATTTATTCTCTGAATATCTTGTTTATTTCTCTTAATTATCATCCGGATTATACAAATATAACATAAAAGGCTGACTCAATCGAAATTGAGTCAGCCTTTTAACCAATATTTCCTCTAATTTTATTGTAATGTCATTAAGTATTTTACCTTCGTTCCTGGTACATCATCTTTCCTTGGCGGATTTCTCCATTCATGGTAAGGCGATAAATCACCATTTGACTACTGACCAAATGAGGTAAATATTCAACGTTATACGATTGTCCACCTTTTATTTGATGGTCAAATAATATTTCCAGTTTAGCCCCTACGAGATTGAAAACCTCAATTTTTGCATGTGTGTCAATGGGACTGCTGAACTCAATATTAAGTTTTTCAGTGAACGGGTTCGGATACACTTCTAAAGTAGGAAATTCAACCGATGGTACGCCAGCAGTAACATCTGGTAAGATTTCAGCAGATTTCAATGCTGTAATTATTCCGATGTTTGCACTGGCAGTGGTGCTGCTCAGCATATAATTTCCCGAATTTGTACCGGTTAAAGATAAGCCTGTTACTGTTACCTTTTTCCCAGAACCAACCTTATTATTATTGTAGGTACCCAAAGCCGGATTATTCAAACTCACAACATCTCCCGAAATTAAACCAGGTAGGTAATAATTTGCTGATGACATATAAGCAGTAGTATTACCATCATATTTTTTGGTAACTGTACCAATCAAACTGGCAGTAACCGGTTTCCTCGAAATGGCAAGTGTATGAGTATTTTCAACGCTTTGCGAGTAGACAGCATCACCATCAAAAGTTGCTGTAATTGGGTAACTTCCAGGAACCTGGGTTATTATTAAACTTGCCGTCGCTATTCCTTTACCATTTGTTGTAGAAGTAGCAGATTGTGAGCCTATTGCGAACACAATGGATTTACCACTTATGGGTCTGTTTTGCGAATCCTTAAGCGTTGCAGACAGATTTGCAGTTGCCCCATACTGAACGGATAAAGTACCGGTATAGGTCAAAGACGTTGTAACCAAACTAGGCTGAGTAACGATCACCGTATTCGAATTTTGGATGCATCCATTAGCATCCTTTACTGTTACTGTATATGTTCCTGCTCCAACGGTAAATGTATTTGCAAACTGATATGCTCCTCCATTCAAACTGTAAGTAAACGGCGTCTGGCCACCTGTTACGTTAACGGTTAAAGTTGTAGTGCCTCCAATTGTTGTAATCGTACCTGCCGAAGCTGTAACAGTTCCAATTGCCGGAGCTTGTGTGATTACGATGCTACTTGAAGCTGAACAACCATTGGCATTTGTTACTATAACCTGGTAGGTGCCTGGACTTGTGATTTGGACTGAGGCATTGTTTCCAAGTCCATTGTTCCACGCGTAAGAGGTGCCTCCGGAAGCTGTTAAACTGATGGTAGTAGTGGAACATGTAAGGATATTTGTTCCCGTATTGTTGGTAATTACTGCCACTGTGGCTGTGTTGATTGTAATTGTAAAACTGTTCTCGGCTGCCAGACATGATCCTGTTGCAGGGGTGAACACATAAAGTGTGGTTGAACTGCTGACCACATCACCTGCAGTCATTACCGTTCCTGTACCGCCTGGTGCGGTATAGTAGTTACCGTTGGTAAGGGCCGGGAGGGTGTAACTGCCGCAGGCAAATACATCTGCCGGGGCATCTGCCATAGGGGTTGGGGTGATTGTAATTACAAAACTGTTCTCGGCTGCCAGACATGATCCTGTTGCAGGGGTGAAGACATAAAGTGTGGTTGAACTGCTGACCACATCACCTGCAGTCATTGCCGTTCCTGTACCTCCTTGCCCGGTAAAGTAATTGCCGTTGGTAAGGGCCGGAAGGGTGTAACTGCCGCAGGCAAATACTGCTGCCGGGGCATCTGCCACAGGGGCTGTAATTTCCGTTATCACAGCGCTTCCTGTCATTAAGATAGTACCGCCTGTATTAGTGCCACTTACAGTATAAGTTCCTGCAAGCTGGTCGCCAAAAGTGATGGCAGCACCAGTACCGGAAACTGTCGGATCCTGAGCTTTAGCGCCTTTAAATAAAGTATAGGTCACACCAACTTCTGAATTTTCAAGTCCAACCGACAACCCAGTTCCACCCTGACAATAAGAACCTCCTCCGGTTACTGCATAAGCAGTTGGAGAGGATATAGGTGGTGCCATTATTTCGTAAGCACCAATAGTTGGTGTGGTTGCATTCCGTGATGTTCCACTAATATCTGTTGTAATACTTGCAATAGGTATACCTGCGATCAATGCAATATTTAATGGGACCAGGTTCGTTGCAGAGGTGAACTGCGGATCAACACTTAGAGAATTTGCATCTTTACTGGTACCTGTGCGCCAGTCTGCGATTGTTAATCTGTCTGAAGCGCTAAATCCAAAGACTCCCCCGTTTCCGTTGATATAAATATCATTAAAATCTGATGTAAGTGTGGTTGTGGCTGCTGTAAATATTCCGTAATGTTTTCCAGTTCCGGTACTGTTTGATCTTGCATTGAAAACAGCATTGTTAAGAATATTTGTAGTACCAGTTCCATCCCTTTTAATTCCATAGCTGCTTGCAGTTCCAGT
This sequence comes from Prolixibacteraceae bacterium, assembly GCA_036504555.1. Lineage (GTDB taxonomy): Bacteria > Bacteroidota > Bacteroidia > Bacteroidales > Prolixibacteraceae > Aquipluma. The sequence continues at coordinate 7,329 of DASXUZ010000141.1, forward strand.
TATACCGGAACCGCCTAAATATATTGAGTTATAATATATATTTACTACACCGACTCCGCTGGTCTGTACACCCATCCATCCTTGCATTGGATGTGTAAAAGAAGCATCAAGATATATAACATTATTAAAAATGTTAGAGGTTGATCCAGTAGTTCCGTTTGAAAGTATAGCCGGAATTCCACCGGATCCGGCAGTTTGTATCAATAAATCGTGTATCTTATTATTGAAAATATTTGTTATACCAGCAGCAGCAGATCCGCTGCTTATACCTCTGAAGTTACTGTTCCAAGCTGTTCCAACAGTATTATAAATTTCGTTGTTGGAGATTGCGGTATTGGTATATTTACCGGAGAGAAGAATACCATTATATACGAAATTTGTAATTGTATTATGGTCTATAACATTAAGGTTACCAGTAGAAGTTGTACCTGACCAATCAAGAAGACTAATACCGTTTCCTGTATTATTGGCATTAGGTATAAGTAAAGAGGTAGTTATATTACAGTAACTAATTGTATTGTTGCTGGATGGTGCTGAAGGTGTGATAGAGTTTGTAAGGGTAATTGCCGCATTGGAGGTTCCATATCCTTGAACTGTCACTCTTGTGATTGTATTATTTGAAGCACCTTTTATGTCAATCATTGAACCAACATAATATTGTCCGGTCTGAATAAATGTCAAAGAGTTAGAACTATCATTTAATCCGTCAATTGTTACTCCGGTTGCTCCATTTAAAGTAATTACGCCGCCATTACCTCCATTTATTGTAATTCCAGAAACTGTTCTGTTCCCGACGGGATGGATGGTAAGTATAAAAGGTCCTCCAGTTCCATTTGCCCAGGCATTAAGCGCTTTTAAACCGGTTTCAGCAGTAAGATCAGTGATAATATTTACAGTAAGGTTACCGGTTAGCTGCCCTGTATTAATCTGGTCAAATAAGCCACCTGCATTGGTCAGTGAAGTAAAGTCGCCAGCAAAGCCAACGGTTTTGGTACCCGAAAATGACATCGGTATGGTATAGTAAGGTACATTTGCCGGCGGTGTTGTAACTGAATTAACACTTGTTGCAACAACTCCTGTTGGATATGATTTAATATTAGGAGATCCTTTATAGTCGCCCTGATCCTGGGCGATCACGTAATAAAAAATCTGGTCACCTTCCTTAACGCCTCCCATAAGGTTATTGTCAACTGTAAACTTCCAGGTTCCACTTGTTCCATTTCCAGCAGTTAATTCAGCGGGAGTTGAATACCAAGAGCCACCTGCATTCTTTTTATAATAGATACGTGGTACATTTAAGCTTGGTGGAACTGGTATGCCTGACACTACACTTCCTGCCTGATCAGCGACAACTGTTGACAGGCCCCAGGTTTCGGTTCCAAGGAATTTAGTAACGGTTATTGCATTGTTCCCATTAATTGTTGGGGCAGTATTATCAGTTGTAAATTGATAGTTTTTACCATAGGTAGTAGACGTAGAAGCACTTAGTGTATTATTATCTTTTGCTGTTCCGTAAGCATATGTAGCATAGGTGTCTCCTGTAACTGTAACACTTGCAAAATCTGTTGCTGATGTTCCGATTCCCATAGTATATTGACCGCTATTGGCTGGAAATGATTTAGTAAATGCAAAAAAGATATTTCCTTGAGAGGGATAAGTTCCCAGAGGATTTTCATACAATTGAACCTGAAATGTAGCATTCGCAGTACCAGCAGTATTTTTTGGAATGGTTACATTCCAATTGACATATAACACTCTGGCAGGTGCTGTTCCAACAAGAGAATAGGAAACACTACCATTGGTACCGGTTGCGAGGTCATCCCAGTACGGGGCAATTTTTGGATTGGGAGTTGCTGCACCCATTAAGTTGTTTGAGGCAGATCCTGAAATTTGTGTGCTTCCAAGAGTCATCAATCCATTTTCATTTACTGAAAATTGAGTATAGGCTTTCCCGGCAAACCAGAAAGTAAATCCAATAGGGGTCACGGTAGATGCTACCTGATCGGAATTAGCACCGATTAGAGTAGTAGGGCTTGTTAATGTAACGGGGGTAGCATTTGCTGCATTGAAGCGATAAGTGTTCGCATTAATTGTAATCTGTGCAAATACACTTTCTGTTAATAGCATTGTCGTTGCCAATAAGAATAGTAAAAAATTTTTCATCTCATCCATATTTAATGATTAATTACTTGATTATAAATCATGATTCTTTGTTAATCTGTAATAGTTAATGGTTCTTTTGCCCTTTTTGAACCTGATAATTTATTGATTTTGCTTATCATATGTTTGAAAAAAAACTACATAGTTTCTATCTGAATAATATACTTAATCACTTTCTCAAGTTCATTGATTGCGTTTGACATAAGCATACGCGCCTTATCTCTCAAATCGTTCATATAATATTCTTCATTCTAAAAAATCATAACACAATAATTTTAAGTTGGAGCATTTTCTGTACCTTTTGATTCGCTGTTCAAATGTTGTTTAGAAGTATTTGCATATTACTAATCAAATATAATGATCCACTGTATCGCATAAAATAGGATGAAATCTATAATTGAATTAGGTATTGGTTACCTTGAAAATAAGAAATTGTCCTATAGGAGAATTGGAGAAAGAAAATGGGGAGATCAAGGTGATGGAAAAATGAAAAATTGTATTTGAATCAATGGGGTGACATTGTGAGAGATGATCAAGAAAAAATGGGCAAAGTGAGATAAGTCAGACCTCCATCTTTCAACAAGTATTAATTTTTCATTGAAGGTAGAAAATTGAGGAAAAGCAGAAAATGTAAAGTTTCAAATGTTTTAATAACTACTTACCGGATTTCGATCTAAGCGTAAGTCAGGTAACTACTTTCATAAATAGTTGCTTGACTAATGGCTATATGGAACTCACGTTATTACTGTAATTATTGGACTTACTGATAAAATTTGTTAACTTAATAAAAGTAATTTTTATTGATTAACCCCTAGGGTGCTCTTGAATCTGTTATTGTTCTCAACATGCAAAATCTTCCTTTTTATTCCACCAAATTGTGCTTAAAAGCGTAATGGGTGATCTCGGAATTGTTTTTCAGACTCATTTTTTTCAGGATGATCGATCGGTAGACGCTGATGGTTTTTACACTCAGTAAAAGGTCTCGGGCAATGTCCGACACGTTTTTTCCACTGGCGATGAGCAGGAAAACCTGATGTTCGCGGTCGGATAATAACTGGTGCGTTTTTTTACTCTTATTTTCCCGGATCTCGTTGGTTAGTAATTCAGCAATGGAAGGGGTAAAATAGCGTTCCCCGTTGAGGATGCCTTTGATGGCTTTTTCAAGTTCTTTGGAAGAAATATCCTTTGTCAGATAAGCCGATGCTCCTGCCTTCATGGCCCTGATGGCAAACTGATCCTCGGGGTACATGCTGAAAATAATTACCGGGATGGAAGGATAATTTGCTTTAATATCCTTCAGCACCTCCATCCCGCTTCTGCCCGGCATGTTGATGTCCAGGATCACTAAATTCCAATTTGCTTGCTTAATGATTTGCAGCACTTCCATGGCATTTCCTGCTTCGCCAAATTCGGCATTGGGAAAGCAGGATGACAGTGACCTGATAAGACCATTTCTGACAACACTATGATCATCGGCTAGAAGTATCTTAATTTTCTCTGTCTCCATGAATTGATTAAATATATATTTCAGTCCTGGAAATTTTCACTTTTACCCCTGGTAGCAAAAATGTGATGGTAGTTCCTTTACCTGGCTTACTTTCAATGCACAATTCACCTCCGATTGACAAGGCCCGCTCTTGCATACCCATCAAACCCAGGGCGTTGGATCTATTGTTTCCACCGGGTTCAAAGCCGACTCCGTTATCGATGACTTTCAACTCAAAATAATCTGATTTTTTAGTAAGCAGCACCTGCACATGCCTTGCATGCGAATGCCGGGTAATGTTGGTAAGGATTTCCTGGAAGATACGATAGATGATGGTTGTTTCATTTTGGTCAAAGGTGACATCCATTTCATCCATGGTAAAGACACAACATATTTTGGTTCTCATGCGGAATTGCCTGATTTGCCATTCAATGGCCGGGAAAAGTCCCAGGTGATCCAAGATGCCAGGCCTCAAATCGGTGGCAATTTTTCGCACCGAGTCAATCAGTGAATCCATCATGCCCATCATGGTGCCCAATTCGCTTTTCACCAACTTCATGGACAAGGGGGATGCATTGATCAAATTGTCAATGTCGTATTTCATGGCAGTCAGCAAATGCCCTAGTTCATCGTGTATTTCTCGGGCGATCCGAGTCCTTTCTTCTTCTGCGATGGCATCCATTCGGTGGGTTAATTGGCGCAATTGTTGATTTGATTCTTCCAGTTCAGCGGTCCTTTCCTTGACCAGGAGCTCAAGCTGATCGCGTGAATGAATGATTGCTTCTTCCAATTGTCGGTGTTCGAGTTCAGCAGCGGCACGGATGGATACCTGTTTGAGTACCATTTCAGTCAACCGGGCGTCCAGCATGGGTTGCCGTCCCATAACCATGATCATGCCGATGGGCTTCGCATCCGATCCCCACAGGGTAACCCCGGCATAACTTTCTGCGTGAGCCTTCTGTAACCTCGCATCCCCGGGGAATCGCTTTCGCACCTCATTGGAAAAGCAAAAACTTTTCTGGCCTAAGCAGTTACCGATGGCACTTTCACGGATCGGGTAACTTACATTGTCGGCAAAATGACCGTCACCATAAACTGCGAGGCTTTGTGCTTCCAGGTTGTTATTCATGAATTTGTCGATACTCACGCAATCCATTCGCAGATTTTTACTCAGATACTCGGCCAGGGCTCTAAAAAAGTCTTTCCCTGATGTTGACCAGCTTCCAGTTAACAGGAATGTTTGGGCATTTTCGATCTGCCTGACCAAAGTAACATCGGTCAAGGCTAGCAGAATTTGAAACCCATTGCTACGTTCATTGATGGACAGGGCAATTCGTACATACAATTGATGACCATCATGCCTGGATAGTCGCGTCTTAAAAACTTGGTAATCTTGCGTTTCAATGAGGTTAAACCAACAGATTGCAAAGGTTTCCTGGTCCTCAGAAGGAATAAAGTTTAGAAATAATTGGTTGACAATTTTGTCCTTTTTGATGCCAAGCAAGTTGGCTCCGGTAAAGTTGACTTCGCGGACCATTCCATCTTCGGAGAGTGAAAAATATCCATTGGGTGCAAATTCGAAAAGTTCAACATGCTTTTTATTTAATTCTTCCAGGGTGAATTGATTGGCACGCAATTCCTGATTCTGCATTTCCATCTCCAACTGCTGAAGCTGAAGTTCGTGCAGCAGTTTTAAGTCATCCGCATAGGTAGAAGGATGGCCAGTCTTGGCTAGCTTCTTTTTGAATGGTACTTTGGTAAGTTTATTGACCAAATCATCACTAGATGATTGAAAATTCATAGTTATCATACCCTGTTTTTTAATTCACTACCATTGAATTTGACTCGTCTTAAATTACTCTTAACCAAATATAACGAATTGCTTTGAAAATTGACGAGATTCAGACCACATGTTTTTAACAAATTTTAATGTTAACCGCTTAGTTGGATACTTACACCCGTTTAACAAATTTGCACAAAAAAGTGTACCGATTTTACAGGGACCAAAACGGGTAGTTTCAGTGAAACGATTAAGCATCTTTACTGCAAATTACATCGCTGATTTACAGCTTAATACACAGAAATAAATAAATGCATATTTAGATAATTTGGCATGATTAATTTCAACATGTTTTTAGTATCTTGGCATCCTCTTAAATGAACGTCTAATATGCTGCTTGAGAAAAGGGATGGGTCGGATTTTGGGTACATCAAAATAGTATTTTTCCTATTGCTTGTATTATACGGTCATAGTGTGATTGCACAACAACCCAACTTTGAGTTTAAGTCTTTTAATCCCCTATCTGACATTACCAGCAGCAAAACCAGTGTCATTGTTGAAGACTCGGTGGGATACCTGTGGATTGGAACCCAGGAAGGATTGTTCCGTTTCGACGGTCAGACGATTTATCCGTATTTTATGGAAATTAACAATCCCAAATCTTTGCCCTCAAGCGGGATCAATAATTTAGTGCTTGATCGGGATAACAACCTTTGGGTGGGTACCAAGGAGGGAATCTGCAAATACAACCGGGAATTTGATTATTTCTCCAGAATTCCTGACAAGAGTAATATTAAAGGATTTGAGAATAAATTCATCAAGGTTTTCACATTTGACAACTCCGGTCGCCTTTTTGTGGCTTATAACCAGGTCATCTACCGCTATGATAAGCCGGAAGGTCAGTTTGTCGAGGTTTTGAAGGTCGAACGGGGAGATATCAATACGATGATTTTTGATCATCAGAATCATTTATGGATCGGTACTCTATCCAAAGGCGCACTCTATTGCTATGACCCGCAAACGAAACAATTAACCACTTTTCTGAACGATCCAAACAATAGCCAATCGGTTTCCGTCAATGAAATAAAGACCCTGTCCATTTGTGGACAAACCCTGTGGATTGGCACCCTGGGAAAAGGAATTGACACCTATGATCTTATTACTAAAACATTTAAACATTACACTTTCTCAAAAAACCTGGAAAATTACATCAATTCGATTTTTATCAGCAGGGATCAGAAGGCATGGGTTTGCACCTTGTGCAATTTAAAACTATTCGATCCTGTGGCGGGTCTGTTTTATAATTACTACAATGATGAAGGGAATCCATACTCTGTGGGAAAAAGCCTTCAAGGAGTGTATGAAGACCATACAGGAAATTTATGGAACATTCATTCATTTGGAGGTATACGACTGGCCAGAAGCAACATACCATTTAAACACATCGGGGGAAATACAGATAGGTTCTGGCTTAATTCAGAAAAACTCGTCACTTCAATGGTCAATGATGGGATGGGTCAATTTTGGATCAGTAAACATTCGTTTGGAATAGATGTGTACAATTGGAAAAAACATACTACCATCCGCTTACGACATCAGGAGCACAATCCTAAAAGTATCCCTGACGGAATCATTTTTTCGATCTTTCGGGATTCAAAAAACCAGATGTGGCTGGGAAGTTATATGGGTGGACTTCAGAAATTCAACAACGCAACCAATGATTTCAGCTACTACAGGCACAATCCGAACGACTCGCTGTCAGTAGCTGGTAACGACATCCGATCCATTGCCGAGGACACCAACGGCGATTTATGGCTAGCCACCCATCGCGAGGGAGTTGACCGGTTCGACATCAGGAAAAAAACATTCCATCATTACAACAGGAAAAACAGTTACCTCTGCGACCAATACACCAACCAGGTATTCGTCGATTCGCGTGGAAACTTATGGGTAGCCACCGTCTGGGGACTTGCCTTTCTGCGTAAGGGAGATCAGATATTTAAAAATTACCACAACAACAAAAATGACACCACTTCCATCAGTAACAATGAGATTCAAGTCATTTACGAAGACAAATTAAATAATATCTGGGTTGGAACCAATGATGGACTGAACAAATTCAATTATGAGACACAAACTTTCTCCCGCTATTCGTCAGGACTTAAAAACAAACATATTGCCAGTATCCTGAGCGACAAAAATAATAACATCTGGGTATCAACCAGTACCCATATTTCAAGGTTCAATCCCACCACCCTTCGGTTTATCAATTACAACCAAAACAATGGGATTCTATCAAAAGAATTCTATGACAGGTCTAGTTGTATTGATTCGGTTGGTAATTTATTTTTTGGAGGATCGGATGGCTATGATTTCTTCAATCCCGACAGTATAAAGGCAGAAGTCAGAAACCCAAAGGTGGTGCTTTCAGATTTCAAGTTGTTCAATAAAAGCATTACCTGTTTGAATGATAGCCAGATCATTGACCGACACATTAGTTATGCAAAAAAAATCTTTCTGGACTACTTTCAAAACTCCCTTACCTTTTATTATCAAGCGATCAGTCTCACAGAAGCCAATAATATAGAATACACCTACAAATTGGAAGGCTTCGACAAAGATTGGGTGAATGCCGGAAAAGAAAGAGCTGCCAGCTATACCAACCTCAACCCCGGCAAATACACCTTTAGGGTAAAAGCCAAATACGAAAATGGCGATTGGAATAACAGTGAAACCACCATTGAGTTGATTGTTCATCCAGCCTGGTGGATGACCCTGTTGTTTAAAATTCTTTTGAGTCTCCTGATCGTGGCGATGATCTTCACATATATCCATTTAAGGATTAAACGCTTACAAAATCAAAGGGAACGGTTAACGGAATTGGTTGATGAACGCACCAGGGAAATTCAAAATAAAAAGGAATTGCTGATATCACAGGCATTGATACTACAGGAGCAAAATGACCAGCTGAAAGAATTAAACGCCACCAAAAACAAACTTTTCTCCATTATAGGGCATGATCTCAGGGGCCCATTCAATGTCATTCTTGGATTTCAGAATATTCTTGTCAATGATTATAACAATTGCTCTGAAGCCGAGCGTATTGAAATGGTGAAAAAGACTTATTCCACTTCCCAAAAAGTCTATTCCTTGGTGGAAAACCTGTTGAACTGGTCCAGAATCCAGACCGAAGGCATCCAGTATAATCCCGTTCAATTTGACGTGAAAGAGATCATCCATCGATTGGATTTATACCTGAACATAGCTGAAGCAAAAGGGATCGATTTGGCCAATCAGGTTCCGCAGGGACTGGTTGCATTTGCAGATATTAATCTATTGCAAACCATTCTTCGCAATTTAATTAGCAATGCGATCAAGTTTACTCCCGAGGGTGGAACTATCCAGATTAAGGCCAGCGAGCAAAACAATGTCATTCAGATTTCGATAATTGATTCAGGTATTGGAATGTCTCAAAACCAGGTTGGTAATTTATTCAAGGCTGAAAATAACCAAACCCGCAGTGGTACCAACGGAGAAAAAGGCTCCGGCCTGGGACTTTTCTTGTGCAAGGAATTTATTGAGAAAAACATGGGAACTATCACAGTAGAAAGTCAAGCTGGAAAAGGAAGTACATTTAGTTTTACTCTTCCGGCGTACCCTCAGGAATACCATCCTTTTGATCGTCAAAACCTGTCCCAGCTATAAGTAATTTTAAGCCCGACGAATTTTCGAATGACACTTAAATACATCGGAATTATTTTCTATCTTTATAATTATTAAAGACTGAATACCAATTACTTATACAATTACACATCAATAGTAAGTCATCCAACTGTTTTCGTTGTCTGATCGCCACAGGTCGGGTTGTAACGTATTGACACTTTCGATAAAGGGACAGTTTACAGGCTTGAGGAAATAGTATTTGAGTAAGGAATGATTGAAAATAAAATGAGATCCGATTCACATGGCCTATAAGATATCAAATATAAAAAATACGTTTCGTTCACTCCAATATCGAAATTATCGGCTGTTCTTTTATGGACAAAGCATCTCACTCATTGGAACATGGATACAACGCATCACAACGCCCTGGTTAGTATATGATCTAACCCACTCTGCCTTTATGCTGGGCCTGGTTGGCTTTGCGGGTCAAATACCCACTTTTTTAATTGCTCCCATTGCTGGGGTGATGACAGATCGGTGGAACCGGTATCATATTTTAATCATTACCCAAATTGCAGCCATGGTTCAGGCATTTCTGCTGGCTTTTTTGTACCTCTCAGGAACCATCCAGGTATGGCATATCGTGCTTCTGAGCATATTTCTTGGCTGCGTGAATGCATTCGATGTTCCTGCCCGACAATCATTTGTCGTTGAAATGGTTGAAAAAAAGGAAGATTTGCCCAATGCAATTGCCTTAAATTCGACCATGGTCAATGGGGCCAGATTGGTTGGTCCTTCCATCGCCGGTTTATTGATTGCCTTTACGGGTGAAGGGATTTGTTTTCTACTCAATGGACTCAGCTATATTTTTGTCGTTGGCTCCTTGTTGCAAATGAAGATTGTACCCCGGGAGATCAGCGTTCAGACTAAACAGGTGTTTAAAAATCTGAAAGAAGGATTTAGCTATACCTTTGGGTTTGCCCCCATCAAATATATCATTATGCTTCTTGCCCTGGTTAGTTTAATGGGTATGCCCTATACGGTACTGATGCCTGTTTTTGCCACTGAAATCCTGCATGGTAGTTCGCATACCTTTGGCTTCCTCATGGGTGCCTCCGGTTTAGGGGCCCTGATGGGAGCCCTCTACCTGGCTTCCCGAAAAAGTGTATTAGGACTGGCGAAGATCATTCCCTGGGCTACAGTACTCTTTGGATCGGGACTGATTCTATTTTCATTGTCGCGCTACTTTTGGCTTTCCATGGTGTTGATGGTAGCAATTGGTCTTGGGATGATGTTACAAATGGCCTCCAGCAATACCATTTTACAAACCATCGTGGATGATGACAAACGTGGTCGGGTGATGAGTTTTTTCACCATGGCATTTATGGGCACAGCCCCCTTTGGCAGCTTTTTGGCTGGTGGATTGGCAAGTAGCATTGGGGTCACCAATACCTTGATCTTTGGGGGCGTTTCATGTATTTTGGGAGCCTATTTTTACTCCCGTAAACTGCCTCAGCTAAAAAAAGCGATTCGTCCAATCTATATAAAACTGGGTATTATTTCAGAAGTATCCATCGGAGTTCAGAACATCACTGCATTAACCATTCCGCCGGAGGAATAGAGATTTCAACTCCTATGGATGAAATGGATGGAATTCTTCATCCATTTATTGGTATTGGATATAGATGGGTTGAGGCTTCAGTTTCATCAGATCAAGAGGCGTTAACATGCGGTGAGGCGGTTTTTTCAAGTCATTTTTGTAAAACAATTTGAATCCTGTAAACTGAACTGGCTCTTTTTGGATGTATAGTTTATAGGTACTGTGCTTGAGCACGGGCTCTCCCCAACCATCCATATTCATGACGATCTGCACTTCGGGGCGCAATACTATATTTTTGTAATTCCTGACCATGCCTTGGGTAAAGCGATGCACGATCAATATTTTTGGACTTAAGTGATTATCCTTCACTAATTTGGCCAGGTATTCGGAACAAAAATTAATATCATCCGCATCCATGGTTCCAATTTTCCGGCCAGGAATGTGTCCTTCCTTCATCGAGAATTCAGGATCAATCCCCAAATGCACATTTGGCATTTTCAAATATTTCTCCAGTAACGGAACTTCATGCTGTACATTGCTGTGTGCTACCTGTAAATCTAAAAATACAATGGCATTGCCCATTTTGGCGATCGTCAATGCTGAATCAATCTGCTGGTCGGGCATCCGTTTACAATATTTCCCATCTTTCATTGGAATGCCCTGAGCAACTGCAGCAATGTAATGTATTGCAGGTTGCACCGGCGTGGAGGGGTCAATGTTTTCCCAGGCCTTGACTTCTGCATTTAATTTTTCCCACACTACCTTGGGCGGATATTCACCCAAGACACCCATTTTTTTTGAATAGAGGTTGCCGTAAAAGGCCACGATTCGTTTGAAAGGCAGAATAGCCCCATTTAAAGGAACGGATTGAAGGTGATTGGGCCATAACCCGGTGGTGTCTCCGTTGGCCAGGGCAGTTAATTTTGCACGATACGACAAACTATCTACCAGGATGGATTGCTCTACCTTACTGGGGACGATCGGCGCCTCTTCCACCTTTGGAGGGGCTGGGCTTGCGGCGGTTTCATTCGCCTGCTTTTTTTCTGTACTTTGATTACAACCGTTAAAAATAAATATAACCGTAAAGGTTAAAGGTATTAAGTATTTGAAATTCATAATTTTTAAGTCGAAATTGAAAGCGGAAAGATAATAAAGTCTTTTGGTTCCTGATCATGATTCTTTGCTCTTGTGCGATGCGATAGCCTGTTTCCCAAAAGTCCGGCGCATCGATTTAAGCAGTCCCTGGGCTGAGCAGTCTGGCACAATGATTCTGCGGATGGTTTGTAAAGGGAAGATTGAATCTCGTTTCGAATAAAGCGTAAACGAAAGTTTAATATATTTACTCAATTCCTGAGCCCCTTTATGGTCGTATACACCATTGGGATAAGCCCAGTATTCAACTGGTCGGTCAATGATCTTTTCCAGTTTTGCCTTGGGCACTACCAATTCTTTCTGCCAATCAGCTGCATCTTTATATTTGGTGACCATCGTATGGTCCCAACTGTGTAACCCAATGGTATTCCCCTCTTGTGCCAACTTGGCAATCTGTTCAGTAGTCATGTAATTCTTCTTGTTGTAGGTAATGGTCATGATAAAGAATACGCCCCTGAATCCATATTTTTCCATCACGGGAGCAGCAATCTCCGAATGTTCCACCCTCGAATCATCAAAAGTGATCATCACTGGTTTTAGTGGCAAGTCCTTGTTATAAACCAGGTAGTCATACAATTGTGATGGAGAGATAGAATGGTAACCACTATCAGCCAGCAGTTTCATATGTGCTGAAAAAGTACTCAGACTTACTGTGTAATCGCCCTTTCGCCCATCTGTAATGCGGTGATAACAGAGCACAGGCACTTCAGGTTTTGCATAAATCTGTGCAGCACCATTTTCTGTTGGCTTAATAACTTCCGGTTCTTTTTCTGAAACTGTTGTATTCACTGTAACCGTAGTCTGGGGTAATTGTTTTTGAGCAGCCTGCTGACAGCCTGAAACCATGAAAGCCAGAATTACTGCAGGGATGAGGATTATATTTTTATTCATTTTAGCCTATTCAAAAGAAAGAGTTATTTTTTTACTCAATTATTATTATTTCTTAATCGATTGATAAATCACGTCCTGTATCCTGGTCCGAATGCCCGTCTTGGCCAATTTATTCACCCCGTCGAATGGGAAAGTCCGATTACTTAGAAAGACATACACCAAGCTGTTGAGGGGATCTACCCAACAACAAGTTCCAGTGTAGCCAGTATGACCATAAACAACTGGTGGTGCGGAAATACAACACGGACTGTGTTTTGAATTCGGGGGAGCAGGTTTATCAAAACCCAAGCCTCGTCTGCCACTTGGCGAAGTGGTAGTTGTAAAAAGATTACAGGTTTCTGCACTTAGATATCGTTTTCCATCCTTCTCCCCTTTATTGAGAAGCATCTGGTAAATTGCTGCCACATCGCCAGCCGAAGCAAATAAACCGGCGTTTCCCGAAACGCCACCTAAAAGGGCGGCATCCATATCGTGGACATAACCTTGAATTTCTTCTTTTCGTATGACATCGTTTTTCAAGGTAGGGGCCATTTCTTCTCTTTTATGAGTTCTCAAAGGCAGATATGCCATGTTGTTTAGTTTCATGGGCAAATAAAATTCCCGATCCAGGAACACATCCATGGAGGTGCCGCTGATTGTTTCCACAATTTCTTTCAATAGGATAAAATTCAAGCAACTGTAACAATAAGTCTTGCTCAACAGCTTGGTATTGGCTATACTTTGCATGGCAGCATCATGGAACCGATGACTGACAAAAATACTGTCAGAGACCTGGGTAGGATATTCAGCCGAAAGAATGCCTGACACCCAGCCTTCCTTGTAACGAAGGTCAGTGCCCATAATCCTGTTTTTATCGGTTATCAAAGTTTGTCCTGTTGTTTTTGCACCAGCGATCATGGTTGTTTTAATATTTTTCTCAACGAGCAGGCGGTAGAAGTCAAGATAAGCAGGTAATCCCGACTCGTGAAACAACAATTCTTTTATCGTGATATTTACCTTATCCGTACCTTGAAGAAAAGGCAGGTATTTGGAGGCCTTATCGGTTAACCTGAGTTGGCCGTTGTCGTAAAGCTTCATGATCGCCAACAGAGTTCCTGTTGTCTTCGAAAGGGAGGCCAGATCATACATGGTGGTAGGTTGCACCTTTTGGCTTACATCGTAGGTGTAGTTTCCAAAACACTTATTATATACCGGCTTTCCTTCTTTCAAAACCAATACCTGGCATCCGGGAAAAACTCTTGCCTTAATCCCGGCATTGACAATGGCATCAATCTGGCTCAACTTATCAGGGTTCATCCCAAGGTCTTTGGGCGAACACATGGTCAGATTCTTCAGTCCAATGGTGTCATTTTCGGTATCAGACAACCCAGCATTCGGAGATCCACCTTCGGGAAAGTTATTTCCCGCCTGAACCGATCCAATTTGAATGAATGCGAAGACGAGAATCGTAAAAGCCAGTTTTTTCACCCGCGAATACATACTTTATAAATTTGATTACCAACACGTTTATTGAACAATTTATACATTTGCAGGTTCATAAATGTTACAGATTTAACCTGCATTAACAGTCTCCAAACTTAGTTTGTTTTGACACATGAGAGCAGTTTTTCTGTTTTTTTTTAGATTTAATTTTTCAATTCATTGTACTGTCCAATTATTCTAATAATGTGCTGGTTTTATTTAGAATTTTACCACTAGAATCCTTGCGAGGTACTTCTTTGAGTGGGCATTCCAATTCTACAGTAAAAGAGACAACAAAGCAACGAATCTTTTTTATCGTTATTGTGAGTGGCAATGGAGCAGGTCCTTGCAGAAAATTTTGATTTCCGAGAAGAGTAGAAAGTAAACGCTTTCACCAAAATCGTTGATTGAATAGTACGATCAACTTTCCTTCTTCCTATTTCCTCAAAAAAACATACCCGTAATGGATGCTTGTCCATGGGTGATTGCACCTGATGGGTGGGTTATTACACATGCCTTTCTGATACCTTTCTGATACTTTTCTGATACCTTTCTGTAAGGTAAGGTTACAGAAAGGTATCAGAAAAGTATCAGAAAGGGATCAGAAAGGAATTAGATGATCCTAATAAGAAGCCGTGGAAGGAAGGATGAATTGCTGTCTGCCAGGCTTTGCACCTGGTCCAAATAATGGCTTTCAGAAGCCATGTTCAGGGATGTGAGAAATATTGCTTATTTATCAACAGGTTTAAAAGCTTTGTGTATAGTTGAAGTACATCCACCGGATTTAGCGATTGATCCTTTAATTTCTTTGAGAGCGATGGAAAACGCGCTAAAAAACACCAGTTGTCCGAAAAATGGGTATAAATATAAACGCAAAATCCCCGCAAGTGCTTAACCTACGGGGATTTTAACTACTTTTAAGTGACCCAGCTGGGATTCGAACCCAGGACCCCATCCTTAAAAGGGATGTGCTCTACCTGCTGAGCTACTGAGTCATCCTTATTGAATTGCCTTTTTGTTAAGGCGCTGCAAAGGTAACCGCAATTTTCTTTTTTGCAAGTGCTCCGGGCAATTAATACGCTGCAAGCCTAATATTTTATAAACAATCATTTGTTAGCTTAATAGTTAAGTAGGCTCAAAAATTTAAATTAATTTCGCAATCTATATATATTCAAACCAATCCGGGTGAAAAACAAAGTAGTTGTAATAACAGGCGCGTCCTCAGGAATCGGCAGAGCCCTGGCCAGGGAATTTGCCTCAAGGGGTTCAAAACTCTCGCTGGCAGCCCGACGGACAGAGCTACTGGAAGAGTTGAGGGCAGAACTGCCGGGTACTGAAATACTGATTCAAACCACCGATGTGAGCAACGAAAATGACTGCCGCACCTTGATAGAAGAGACTATTAAACGCTTCGGCCAGATCGATGTACTGATCAACAATGCAGGCATTTCGATGCGCGCGCTCTTTGAAGAGGTTGACCTGAAAGTGATCCGTCAACTCATGGATGTAAATTTCTTTGGAACGGTTTATTGCAGCAAATACGCTTTACCCCACCTGCTGAAATCGAAAGGCAGCCTGGTGGGAGTGATATCCATCGCCGGATATGTTGGACTGCCTGGACGAACCGGTTATTCGGCTTCAAAGTTTGCCATCCGCGGATTCCTCGATACCCTCAGGATCGAGAACCTAAAAAAAGACCTGCACGTTTTGGTGGCTGCTCCAGGCTTTACTGCTTCTGAAGTCAGGCGTGTGGCGCTGACCAACGATGGTTCGCAACAGGGAGAAACACCGCGTGACGAAAGTCAAATGATGTCATCTGAAGACTGTGCCCATCACATTGCTGTGGCTATCAAAAAGCGCAAGCGCGAATTGATACTCACCTTTACGGAAGGCAAGCTGACCGTTTTCCTGGGTAAGTTCTTTCCCGCGTTGCTCGATCGGTTAACTTACAATCACATGGCCAAGGAACCCAATTCGCCCTTTCAATAAATCAACTCTCACATGATTGTTACTGAAACGAAAATAAGGATTTATTACCAGGATACCGACCAGATGGGCGTTGTGTATTACGGAAACTATGCACGCTATTATGAAATTGGCCGAACAGAAATGATCCGCGACCTTGGATTTACCTACAAACAGATGGAAGAGTTGGGCATCATGCTTCCAGCCCGAAGCCTGAAGATCAATTACCTGAAATCGGCCTATTATGATGATTTATTGACTGTACGCACCACCGTTGATACAATTCCCAAAGTAAAGTTCCCGATCAAAACAGAGATTTTCAATCAACACGGGGAGCTGATCAATTCAGGCGAAGTGGTGTTGGTGTTCTATAGCTCCATTACCAACAAACCCGTTGGAGCGCCTAAATTCTTTATAGATGAAATGTTAAAATATTTCGGAAATGAATAGACTGTGAAAGGCTATACCAAGCGCAGGCCCTTTTGCAACACCACGAAAATGGTTACCAAAACAAACATAACCATCAGCAATCCAGCCGTTTTGTTCATCCACCACAATGCACGCAGATTGATCTTGTGCCTAAACAGGCTGACAATCCCCGACAGTGAAAACCACCAGATAAAGGTACCGGTAAAGACTCCCAGGATTATAAGTGAGGTATGGTAAGGTTGCTCAAGGTTGGTAGCCACCCCGGAACTGGTAAATATGGCCAGGAATACAAATACAGACAACGGATTGGAGAAGGTCACCAGGAAGGTCGACATGATGTCTTTGAAATGAGTGTTTCCGCGAAGGCGATGTTGTTGCAAATCGGTAACAGGATTCTTAAAAAAGATATGAATTCCCAGTCCCAGGACCACCAACGCACCGATGGACTGAAAAAGCATCTCATGGACGCGGATAAATTCAACCACGTAAGTGAGGCTAAACCCGGCAATGATCGCATAGAGTGTATCAGACAAGGCGGCACCCATTCCAGATACCAAACCAGCCATGCGATTTTTATTGACCGTTCGCTGGATGACCAATACACCAATTGGCCCCAATGGTATCGAAACCAATAACCCAATGAGTATTCCTTTTAGAATCAAAGTTAAAAACATGGATCAAAAATAAATTATTTTATCCGTAAACCACATTAAGTTTTAAGGCTTCTATTAATTTATTATTTTTAAAAATAAGAGTTCGGCCCAAAAGCGTATTTACCTACAAAAACTATGCAAAAAGATGCAATCGTTAAAAACAAATTGGGAATATGAAAAGCGATATGCCATAATTTCGTATTTTTAGGACTCTTTAAAAAACCGATCAGTAATGGAAGAACTTGCAGTTGGAACCCGCGTTGATCATCCCCGTTATGGCGAAGGGATTATCAGTAAAGATAAGATTACATCGTATGAAATTTTCTTTGCCCGGGGAGGAAAAATAGAAATCACCAAACGAAATGAAGACCTGGAAGTGATGGATGCACCGGCAGAGAAGCCTAAAAACTCGCTGACCTTGCCCGAAATTGAAAGAGTACTGCGATTTGTATTGGAAGAACAGAGTGCCTTGCAGGAGATTGTTCCCCTGAGCGATAAATGGACCGGTGGAAACATGATTCTTCAGCCAGCCAATCAATCGCTGAAGCCAAAAGAGATTCCCATTGAAAGTTTTTTCCATAAAATAGTAATGGTAAGAGACCGACTGAGGGTACTTGAGCAAAACATCAACAGCCATGCAGGTTTATCAGACGAGGAGAAGGTGAACATGCAGCAATACATTACCCGCATATACGGATCATTAACTTCTTTCAATATCTTATTTGCCGACAAAGAACAGTACTTCGTTGGCGCAAAATCTTAAATCAATATGAAAATCACATTAGTACTTTTCACAGCCCTCATTATCAGTTTATCAGGTATGGCACAGGATTTCAAATTAAAAGTATGGCCAAACGGCGCACCCGACAGTAACGGCATGACCCAACCCGAAGAACTCTTTGAGGGAAAACGTGTTCGCAATGTTTCGGAAGCTGAAATATATGTGTATTTGCCCAAGCAGGGAATCAATACAGGAGCGGCCATCGTGATTTGCCCCGGCGGCGGTTATGGAATGGAAGCCATGGACCACGAAGGGTATGACATGGCTGAATGGCTTGCCCAACAAGGTGTGGCAGGTATCGTACTGAAATACCGCTTACCCTATGGACACCACCAGATTCCATTGGAAGATACCCAGCGGACCATCCGGCTGGTGCGCCAAAAGGCTGCTGAATGGGGAATCAATCCCGCAAAAATAGGCATTGCAGGTTCCTCGGCGGGGGGTCACCTCGCTTCAACGGCGGGCACCCAATTTGACCTGGGAAAACCCGAATCAACCGATAAGATTGAAAAGATGAGCTGTCGGCCCGACTTTATGCTCCTGCTTTACCCGGTCATTACGTTCAAAGAAGAGTTCGGGCACATGGGTTCACGCATCAACCTGATCGGAGCTGGAAACAAATGGGAATTGGTAGAGAAATATTCCAACGAATTGCATGTGACGGCTCAAACGCCTCCTACATTCCTGGTCCTGGCAGATGATGACGGAGCAGTTCCTCCACGCAATTCCATCGAATTCTACATGGCCCTGAAGAAATTTAACATCCCGGCAGAAATGCATATCTTCAGCAAGGGAGGGCATGGCTTTGGCATGAACAAAATCAACCAGCCTGTTGATCAGTGGCCGAATCTGTTTGCCCAATGGATGAAAGCACAAAGAATTACCATTTAAAACCATGATTTACGATTTAAAGGGTTAGATGGTAAATGGTAAATGGTAAAATAGTAAATAATTTAATGGTTAAATTTCACATTCATGTACTCGAATACACATCCCATATCTGTCCTGAAGTTCTGTCCCCGTTGCGGATCGGCTCATTTTACGCCAACGGGAAGCCGATCCTTTCAATGTGAAGATTGTTCATTCAATTATTACGTCAATTCATCAGCGGCAGTAGCGGTGTTGCTTTTTAACGAACAGGGAGAATTACTCTTTACACGCCGTGCCATTGAACCCCACCTGGGCAAACTTGACTTACCCGGCGGATTTATTGATCCCATGGAAACAGGAGAGCAGGCTGCCGTGCGTGAAATCCAGGAAGAATTGGGCATTGAGATCCATTCCTTGCAGTATTTCTGCTCCTATCCGAATGAATATGTATTCTCAGGGTTTTCCGTCTTTACGCTCGACCTGGCTTTTCTGGCCAAAACTGAAAGCTTGCATCAGATGACTGCCATGGATGATATTTCATCCTTCGAATTTATTAATCCCAAAGCCATTGAGATGGATGAATTACCATCCATCTCGATGAAAAATATACTCAAAGAAATTATCCAACGTGAAGGAACTTATTAAAAAGCGAATCAGCCAACTGTGCATCGAGATGCAGAAAAAAGGATTGGATGCCTACATCATTTATGGCACCGATCCTCATTTGAGTGAATATATCCCGGCACACTGGCAAACACGTCCCTATATTTCAGGATTTACAGGCTCTGCCGGCATGTTGATCATCAGCCTTCATCAGGCAGCCCTGTGGACCGACTCCCGTTATTTCCTTCAGGCTGAAGAACAACTCTCGGGAACAGGAATAGAGCTGGTTAAAATGCGCACACCAGGCCATCCTGAACCATCCCAATGGTTGAAAATGCACCTTGGAAAGGGATCATCCCTCGGCACTGATGAAAATTGTATTTCAATCAACCAGTTTAGGCAACTGCAAAACAGCTTAAATCCATCTGGAATTATCCTCAGGGAGTCTGGTGATTTACTGGGTCAAATATGGACAGACCGCCCATCCCTACCCGATTCGCCCGTTTATGAACACCCATTGAAAGATGCCTGCACCGACCGCAAGACCAAGATGGAAGCCATTTGCAACAACCTGGAACAATCAGGAGCCCAACTTCAAATCATTACCGCTTTAGATGACCTGGCATGGACTTTCAATCTACGGGGAACTGATGTTGAATGCAATCCTGTGTTCATGGCCTATGCATGCGTTTCCAGAAAAGAAACCCTTCTGTTTGTCGAAAGCACCAAGCTTCCAGCTGACCTAAGGGAGAAACTGGAAGGGGAAGGCATTCAAATCAGGGCCTACGGTGAATTGCCCGCCTATCTTTGCAAGTTATCAGCAAATACAAGCATTCTGATCGATCCTGACAGGACCAATCATGCGATCCTAAAGAATATTCCCGATTCTTGCCAAGTAATTGAGGGCTTATCTATTCCCTGCAAACTGAAAGCCATTAAAACGGAGGATGAAATTCGAAACATTCGCCAGTCGATGAGAAAAGACGGTGTTGCCATGCTCGAATTCCTGTTTTGGCTAAAGAACAACCTGGGCAATATACCTGTGAATGAATATACGGTGGCTGAAAAACTCATGGAATTTAGGGCCAGGCAACCCGGATATAAAGGCATCAGCTTCTTCCCCATCGTCGGATACAAGGAACATGGCGCGATCGTTCATTTCCATGTCTCCCCGCAAAATGCACTGCCCATTGAACCCGATGGCTTCCTGCTTTTCGACTCAGGAGGCCAGTACCTGGATGGAACGACCGACATCACCCGAACCATCGCTTTATCGGAATTGACCGCACAGCAGAAAACCGATTATACACTCGTTCTGAAAGGAATGATTTCATTGACAATGGCAAAATTTCCAGCCAATACCAGGGGCTACCACCTCGACATACTGGCCCGCAAAGACTTGTGGCAACATGGATTGAATTACGGTCACGGCACAGGACACGGGGTAGGCTATTTTCTCAATGTACATGAAGGTCCGATGGCCATCCGGCAGGAATTCAATGACCGTGCCATTGAAGCGGGGATGGTACTTTCCAATGAACCAGCCTTGTACCGTCTGGGTGAATATGGACTGAGAACTGAAAATATGATCGTTTGTGTAAAGGATCAATCCACCGAATTTGGTGATTTCCTTGGCTTTGATACATTGACACTTTGCCCCATCGACACTTCTCCCATTGACAAAAGTTTAATGAATTCAGAAGAGGTCATGTGGATAAACACTTATCACCAGAGGGTCTTTGAGGAATTGGAACCTTTGGTAAACAATGAACTGAAAGTATTTCTGAAAGAACTGACAAGGCCGGTATAGGTCTCTGCAGGATATAAAAAAACCGTCTTAGACATTGGTCCAAGACGGTTTTTTAATGACTATAAATTCTTATTGTTTTACGAATTCAGCATTTTGCAGGTATTCAACCGATTGTTTAACGCTTTCGATTAAAGGCAATTTAGATTCTTCCACTTCAACGATATAATGTTTCATACCAGATTTGGCAGCATTCTCGAAGATCGATTTGAAATTCATGATGGCATCTGAACCACCAATTTCTGTTCTGTCTTTTACATGCCACAATTCGAAACGGCCAGGGTAGGCATTGAAATAATCAATTGGGTTTTTACCACCTTCAGTAATCCAATATAAATCCATTTCAAACATCACTTTCTTTGGATCCGTATTTTTCAACAGGTGATCGTAAATAATCTCACCATCTACTGTTTTGAACTCTTCACTGTGGTTGTGATATCCAAAGCGGATGCCGGCTGCGTTGCATTTTGCACCCACCGCATTGAAGTATTCGCAATAACGCTGAACACCGGCAATGCTTTCATAACCAACCTTGTCCATAAAAGGCTGGACAATGTATTTTACGCCTGCCGCTTTGTGAGCAGCAATAGCAGTATCCCACCATTTCATGGTTTCGTCCCATTTGGCTTTATCCGGAACTGCCTGTCCGGTATGCGAAGCGAAGAAATTCAAACCATTGACATCGGCCAGGGCTTTAAATGCAGCAGGTTCCATTCCATAGAATTTACCATCGCTGTAACCAGCAGCTTCAACTTCTTTATAACCCATTTTACCAATCTTTTCCATGGTACCTTTGGTGTCGGTTTTCATATCATCGCGAACCGAATATAACTGAAGACCTACTTTTTTAGCAGATTTGGCTG
>DASXUZ010000142.1:0-3308 GCA_036504555.1 Prolixibacteraceae bacterium
TCCTGGGGTGCATCCGTCCAGAAAGGATCAGTGGCAGGTAATCCCAAAGGCAACAAGCCCACTGAGCAAAGATACAAACTACCGGTTGAAATGTAGGATTCAGCGATATCGGGCTGATGGCCAAAGAATCCGATGGTCAGCCAGCCCTTTGAATCGAACACTCCGGGAGCTTCGATCATTTTCTGGATGACGGCCGATAAGGCACAGCGGACCTGGGCAGGTTTCAGGGCATCGGGCAAACGATGCTGAAGGGCCATTTGCGACAAGGCCTGGAAAGCTCCAAAGCGATAGGGCAATGAGCGGCCAATGGGAGGAAAAGTTCCCTCGGGTGAAATCAGGCGTTCCTGGATAGCGGCATAGCGCCTGGCACGGGTGACCACTGTATTGAAGGTTTTTTCATACTTATTGTCTTGTTTCATCAGTTCCTGCAACACATCGACCAGCATGGGCTGAATTACAAAACTGTTGTAATAGTCCCAGTGAAATTCATCACCATCACCATAGAGTCCATCGCCCTTGTACCATTCCATGTGTTTACGGATGGCCAGATCCATGCGCAGTTCATCGTGCTGCTCGCCGGCAAAAAGCAGAAAGCCTTCGACCATTGCACTAAACAACAGCCAGTTATTGTATCCCGGAGTGATCGCCCGGCTGCTCTTCATGGCTGCCACCAATTGCTGTCGGGTGGTCGAATCGAGTTGTTTCCACAAAACAGTGGGTGCGCGCAATATGGCATGGGCCAGGAAAGCTGCATCCACCAAAGGTTGTCCACCTTGAGTAAAATTCATGAAATCGGGAGACTGTGGATCAACAGCCATTTGGATGCACTTTTGGGCCTGTTGAATGTATTTCTTGCGAAGCAGGCCTTCTTGTGTTTCATCGACTCCCAACTCAAGCCAGGGCGACATTCCGGCCATTAAACGGGCAAATGCTTCCAGGTGGGTAACCTGCCTGCGGTTGGCTTCCATGCCTGGTTTGCATTCCACGGGCATATTTTTCTTTAATTCGCCTTTGCTCAGCGAATCAAGCAATGGGTTGGCAATGCGGGTCAGTACGCTTACCCAGTATTTGCGGTCAGGAACCTCAGCAGTGGCCATGACTGATGAAGCATTCAGCTTTCCTGCAAGGGGTAAAAGTCCCAAAAGGGTCAAATATTTAAATGTACTTCGTCTGTCCATTGAGCGGCTTGATTGATTGTAATTACCACAACACCATTACTACCTCAGTTCATTGGGCTGAACAAGATCCATATCGGTATAATCCATGTTTTCGCCTGCCATTCCCCAAATAAAAATGTAATTACTCGTTCCTGCCGCTGCATGGATGGACCAGTTGGGTGAAATGACGGCTTGCTCATTTTCCATCCAGATGTGGCGGGTTTCCTGTGGCTGGCCCATAAAATGACAAACAGCCTGCCCTTGGGGAACCTTGAAATAGAAATAGACTTCCATCCGGCGGCTATGGGTATGGGCTGGCATGGTGTTCCACACACTTCCGGGGCGCAATTCAGTCATTCCCATCTGAAGCTGGCAAGTTTCAATGACTTTACTGATCAGCAACTGGTTAATTTGTCGTTCATTGGAAGTCTGTTGAGAGCCCATCTGCAGTACATTGGCATCCTTCAGCGTAATGCGACGCGTTTGAAGCTCCTTGTGGGCAGGGGTTGAATTGAGATAAAAACGGGCAGACTGGCCAATGGTTTCCGATTTGAAGGTAATTTTTTGGGCTCCTTTTCCGATGTACAAGGCTTCTTTGAAATCGAGCGTATATTCTGTTCCGTCAACTACGACCATTCCTTTGGCCCCCACGTTGATAATTCCCAATTCGCGGCGCTCGCAAAAGTAAAGAGCCTTCATCGGATCGATGGCAGTCAATTCCAGTGGAGCGCTTGCAGGCACTGCCCCCCCGGCAATGTAACGGTCGTAATGAGAATAGACCAAGTGAATTTGATCATCTTCCATCACTTTTTCAATGAGGAAATGCTGGCGTAACTGTGCCGTATCGTATTTCTTTGCATCCTCAGGATGGGAAGCAAACCGCTCTTCATAAATGATGGACATAATTTGATATGTATTTACTATTTAAATATTTACTATTTACAATTTGACTCAGTGCAGGCAGTTAGCCAATTGAAAGCAAGTGAAGGGTACAATATATTCAATCACTAACCTATTAATTGGCCTGAATGTTTATGCCTTTTGCGACCATGAAGGCCAGCTTGAAAGGAGGCTTGAATTTCTTAAATCAAAGCAAAGATAGCAGTATTTTACAAAAAGCGCAATCGATTGCATTTTATTTATTTCAAGTCATACCAAGAGGAAATAATTAGCATCTTTGCATTCAATTCGATTCAAAAATGATCAAAAGCTCAGACCCCACCATCCATGATATTGCCAGGGAATTGAATATTTCGGCTTCAACGGTTTCGAGAGCCTTGAGCGATAATCCCCGGATCAGCCTGAAAACAAAAGAGAAAATAAGGGCTGTAGCTGAGAAATTGGGATATCGGCCCAATTCCCTTGCTTCCAACCTGCGGAATAAAAAATCAAATACCATCGGGATTGTGGTGCCCCTGATCAACCGGCATTTCTTTTCATCGGTTATCAGCGGAGTTGAAGAGTTTGCTTTTAAAGCCGGCTACAATGTGGTCATCTCACAATCAAACGATCTGCTGGCCAAGGAAATCAACATTGTGCACTCCATGTTTTCAAACCGGGTTGACGGCTTGATTATTTCCATTGCCATGCAGACCGATACATTTGAACATCTGCGGATTTTCAAGAAGAAGCACATTCCCCTGGTATTTTTCGACCGGGTTGTTGATGAAATTGAAACAGACAAGATTGTGGTCGATGATTTTGCCGGTGCTTACCTTGTGACGCAACATCTCATTGATCAGGGCTATCACCGCATTGCACACCTGGCAGGGCCTCAAAACCTGATGACTTATCATTACCGGAAGAATGGGTACCTGGAAGCGCTCAGAGAAAATGAAATTCCCTGTGATCAATCGCTGGTCATCATCAATACCCTGACCAGCGAAGAAGGGGTTTCAGCCGTTCGGCAGCTGATGAACCTTGCCAAGCCTCCCGATGCCATCTTCTGCGGCAATGATACCACGGCCCTCAGTTCAATGATCTACCTGCGCGATCAGGGCATCCGAATTCCACAGGACATTGGCATTGTGGGATTCAGCAATGAGCCCTTTTCAAAGGTTGTCTCCCCTTCCATCTCAACCATCGCACAACCGGGATTCGAGATGGGGCAAAAGGCAGCCGAATTGCTCATCCACCAGATTGAAACCAGGG
>DASXUZ010000143.1:0-1875 GCA_036504555.1 Prolixibacteraceae bacterium
CTGTCATCAATTTCCTGTTTTTAGCATCTTATAAAATCCGCCATTTGAGTTGTATCACGATACAACTGGCCTTGTTGTCATTTCTGTCGTTGCTTTTAATTAGAACTGTTGATGGAAGTATTTAGCCGTCATACGCATCTATTGATCTCACTTTACTAGTCAATTAAATTGGACTTAATTTTGATTTTTATTACTTTGGCATGGGTATTGCAAAATTCACCCATGTTATGAATGCTGATCGGTGTCGGTCAGTATGTCAGGTAAGTTGTGTGGATTAAAGCAAATATGAAAAATAATAAATTATGCAGAATATATTAATATCCAGTTTAATGGACGATGATAGTGATTTTATTCCCATCCTGGCCGATGGAGATGACTCGGATCTGACCAATGTGGAAGTTCCTGACATTTTGCCAATTTTACCCTTGCGAAATACGGTTATGTTTCCCGGAGTGGTTTTACCCATCACCGTGGGCAGGCAAAAATCTTTACAACTCATCCAGGAAGTCTACCGGGGAAACCGTTTAATTGGAACCGTTGCCCAAAAAGATGGAAGTATTGAGGATCCTGAACAGACCGATTTATACCAGGTTGGAACCATTGCCCAGGTTTTGAAGATCCTGGAAATGCCCGATGGAAGCACTTCTGTAATTATTCAGGGTAAACGGCGATTTGAAATAGTAGAGTACACGCAGGAATTCCCCTATTTCAGGGCCAAAGTAAATGCATTAAACGATGTGCAGCCACAGGATGAGTCGGTCGAGTTTTCGGCTGTTGTGGGCTCTTTAAAAGATTTGTCGATCAAAATTGCACAATACTCTTCTCAGATTTCACCCGAAGCTTCATTTGCGGTGAAGAACATTGAAAATTCTACTTTCCTGATTAATTATATCTGCTCCAATGCGGATCTGAAAGTGGAGGAGAAGCAGGTCATGCTGGGTATTGGCGATCTCAAGGAACGCGGCATCCAGGCCATCGGTTACCTGGTGCGCGAGGTTCAGATGGCTGAACTGAAGCGCGACATTCAAACCAAGGTAAAGGCAGAACTCGATCAGCAACAGCGCGAATATTTGCTGAACCAACAAATGAAAACCATTCAGGATGAGTTGGGTGGAAGCCCTGCCGAACAGGAAATTGTGGAATTGAAAGAACGTGCCAAAGATAAAAAATGGAATGAAGAAGTCAAAAAGTACTTTGACAAGGAAGTGCATAAACTGTCGCGTTTAAATCCTGCGGCAGGTGAATATTCCGTACAATATTCCTATTGTCATACCTTGGTTGACTTGCCCTGGAATGAATATACGGAAGATAATTTTGATCTTTTGCGTGCAGCCAAAGTACTGGATGAAGACCATTATGGTTTGGAAAAAGTGAAGGAAAGAATACTGGAACACCTGGCAGTGCTGAAATTGAAGCAGGACATGAAAGCCCCGATCTTGTGTTTGTACGGTCCTCCGGGAGTTGGAAAGACATCCCTTGGACGATCGATCGCCAAGGCATTGGATCGCAGTTATGTGCGTATGAGCCTGGGGGGTTTACATGATGAGGCGGAAATAAGGGGACACCGCAAAACATACATTGGAGCGATGCCTGGACGGATATTGCAGAATATCAAGAAGGCAAAATCATCCAATCCGGTATTTATTTTAGATGAAATCGACAAAGTATCGCAGGATTTCCATGGTGATCCGGCTTCTGCTTTGCTTGAAGTACTTGACCCGGAGCAGAATTTTGAGTTTCACGACAATTATATAGAACAGGAATTTGATCTGTCAAAAGTCATGTTCATTGCCACAGCCAATACACTGAACACCATTGCTCCCGCTTTACGCGACAGGCTTGAACTGATCGAGGTCAGCGGATACCTGGTGGAAG
>DASXUZ010000144.1:0-20198 GCA_036504555.1 Prolixibacteraceae bacterium
GCCATTTGGTCTTTTTTGCAGGAGCCAGGTAGTACAGAAATGAATTGGCCATGAAAAACAACACCAAAATCACCAGCCACTTACCTACTGTGAGTGAATAAATGGTAAAATGATCTCTCAGGATTCCATTGGCAGCCAAATAGTTGATCAGATACTGGCCGGTCGTAATTAATCCAATGGCAAGGGTGATTAAGACCGAAAGAATCACCAGCAACAGCAATGCAATCAGGTGTTGACTCACCCATGTTCGGCGTTCAAAAGTGTGAAGTGAGGCATCAAAAGCGCCCATCATCGAGGCCAGGCCATTGGTGGAGAAGATCAGGGCCATAAAAAATCCTAGTGATAGTAAATCGCCGCGTTGCTGTGTTAATATATCCTGAACGGTTTCTTCGATGGCTAAAAATGCCGTTGCCGGAACCATGTCCTTGATGAGCAAAAACAATTCGGTCTGAAAATTTTCAATCGGAATGTAGGGGATCAGGGTAAACAGGAAAATAATGGCAGGGAACAAGGCCATGAAGAAACTGAAGGTAATGGCTGAAGCCCGGGTGGTAAGCGATCCATCTACAATGCTACGCCAGAAAAATACCATCACGTTAAAAAGCGGCATCCCATCAAATCCAGGTAAAGTGATCCTCTTTGCCTTTCTCAGAATCTTTCCCCAGAAAAAAATCAGTTTCCTAACAATTCGTCCATGCATTAACCCTGTTTTTCAATTCGTAATTGGTGAATATAAGAAGTGTTATCATTGCTTTTCAACAAAAAATAAACCCGGAAAGTCCCAGTACTGGTGATTAAACTTCCAATGGCATAGCGGGCTCCCTCCTTCCCTCCTTGATGAATAATGGTGAACTGCTTGGGTTTATTCGCTTTAAAAAACTCAGCAACAATTTGTTTGGCCTGTGATTTACTGAAAACATCATCATGGGTTTCAACAACCAATTCAACATTCTGGTTAAAATAAGTGGCCAGTGTTTCCACGTTGCCATTCTGAATGCTCAATACAATCTCATCAGGAATTTGCGCAAACGACTTAGAGCCAAATAGAAACATGGCTAAAAGCAATAAAGTAAGTTTGAATTTTGAATTCTTCATTTTTAATAATTTTCATACGAATTACATTCAACGGGAATCAATACCAAAAACCGTGCAATTATTTCATGAAACAAATACCTTTGTAAAAGTAACAAAATTCAAATGAAAATCTGCCTTCTTGTAATTGGAAAAACAGATGAGGATTATCTGCAAAAAGGGTTGGGAATATTCATGAAGCGGATACCTCATTATATCTTGTTTGAAATGAAGATTATTCCCGATATAAAAAACTCCAAAAACCTCAGTGAGGAACAACAAAAAGATAAAGAGGGAGAGTTAATTTTGCAGCAAATCGTTGCATCCGACGAATTATTTCTTCTCGATGAACAAGGTTTAGAAGCCAGTTCAATTGATTTTGCACGGTTTTTGGAGAAGAAAATGCTATCAGGGATCAAACGATTGGTATTTGTCATCGGGGGACCTTATGGATTTTCAGGAAATGTGTATGCCAGGGCCAACGGTAAAATAAGCCTTTCAAAAATGACTTTCTCTCACCAAATGGTGCGGCTCATTTTTGCGGAACAGTTATACCGTGCTTTTACAATCCTGAAGGGGGAACCCTATCACCATCAATAGGAGATTGGGAGAAAGGAGACGGGAGACAGGAGCAAGGAGAAAAAAAGACACTCCAGTCTAAGGTCTCCAAGAGCATTTAACCGAAAAAAAATTACTATCTTGTCACATGAAGGAATTCAGAAAATATATTGTACCAATCCTTGCGATCCTGATTTTTCTGGTGGCATCCATTCTCGAACACCGGGAACTTTCAACCATGCCCGAAAAAAAGCTGATTCAAACCTTCCAGCAAACGCTGCTCAATCAAGAATTAAAACTCTCCGGCTATCTAAACGGGATAGAAAAAGAAATAAAAAACATTTTACCTGCTGGAAATTATCCTTCCACGTTTTCGAAACTGAATAAGTTGTTTGATAAAGATGGACTTGGATTCATTATTTTTAATGACCAGAAAATGGTTTACTGGTCCAGCAACCATTTTTCTTTCCCCAATGTGTCCTCCCGGATGCCCAGTAATGATGGACTTTTGATTCTACCCAATGGAATTTTTGAGGCTCAGAGAAGAACGGTAGGCAATCATCTGATCATTGGCCTGATACACATCAAAAACAATTATTCATATGAAAACCAGTTTCTTGAAAATACCTTCATCAGACCATTCAATTTACCTGACAATTTTACCATCGAACCCCAAAAGGATAAAAAATCGTATAGCATACACAACCTGACCAGCCAATACCTCTTTTCGATCGTTCCTAACGGAACAATGCGCTTTGACAAATCACAGCTCTGTATACCGGCCTTATTGTATTTACTCGGACTCGTATTTTTATTAATGGCCCTTTACCGCAAAATGAATGACTACAGGGAAGAAAGCTTTTTAATGAAAATGATGGTTTTGATGGTGATCCTTTTCGTCATTTATTGGATTCACATCATTTTCGGAATTCCTGCCGTCCTCAACCACCTCGATATCTTCACTGCCAAATATTACGCGGTAGCCAAATGGCTCCCCTCCCTGGGTGACTTTTTTCTGATTACCATCCTGTTCTTCTTTTGGAGCCTGGTTTTTGTCAAAGAATTCGCTTTGCATGGAAGATACAAAAAACAGATGGTCATTCCATCCTACATTTTTGCGGGCTTACTTTATCAACTGGCAGGAATAATGATCAGCAACCTGATCCGCAACAGCAACATTACCTATAAATTAAACAGAATTACTGATATCGATCTATTCAGCCTCAGCAGCCACCTGGCAATTGCCTTGTTATTCTTTTCAATATTCCTGATCAACCTGAAAATCATCGAAAGAACCGATCCCGAGCACTCAGGACTGATCAACAAGCGCAGCTTCCTGAGATTTCATGTATTGGCTGTAATTGTTTCCATTTTGCTGTGTGTATTTTTGAACACTCCTCCCTGCTATCTGTTGGCATTGTTCTTCAGTGTCAATTTGTTGCAAAGCCAGGTAAAGAAAATGCACATTACCCGCTTTTCGTTGTCTTACGCCATTTTGTTTATCTCCCTCTTTTCAGTGGCAAGCCTGATGGTGGTCTATAAAACCATCGATCAACGCGACATCCAGGTGCAAAAATTAATGGCCGTTAATCTGAGTTCTGAGCAGGACCCTGTGGCCGAGGTATTGCTGACCAATATGCAGAATCAGTTTAATACCGATTCTGTGATCCCAAGACTATTGACTCCCCCCTACCTCGAATTGGAGAACTACCTGACCAGGAACTATTTCGATGGTTATTTCAGAAAATACGACATCCAGTACACCTGCTGCACCGCAACGGATCCTGTTATTATTCAGCCCGAAAACGTCTCACAGCCCTGTTTCCCTTACTTCGATAAAATGATTACCCAGTCAGGTACAAGAGTATCAGGTACCAGTTTCTATTTTATGAATAACATGGAGGGAAAGGTTTCCTACCTGGGAAAACTTCACTACCCCCTGGCCAATGACCAAAAGGGATTTTCAATCTTCATTACCATGACTTCTAAACCCATTTCGGAAGGAATAGGGTTTCCCGAATTGCTGCTCGACAAAACATTGATTAAACCTTTCCGTTACAAATACCTCTCTTATGCAAAATATTACGACGATGAATTGGTCAACCGATCAGGCGATTATATCTACAATTATTATTTGCAATCTTACTCGATCGAGCCATTAAAATCTGAATTCGAACTTAAGACATGGGATGGCTATGATCATATCATTTACAAGTCGGACGATAAAACCTATATTATTGTCAGTAACCGATCGCTGCGTTTTGTCGATTACCTGATCTCGTTTCCCTACATCTTCGTGTTTTATTTCGCATTCGTTGTATCCATTACCATGGCAGGCAATCGGAAGCTCAGGAAACTGATCATCCCGCGTGACCTGCGATTTCGAATCCAGGTGGCCATTATCTCGGTGGTATTGATTTCGCTTCTTTTTGTGGCCGCCGGAACAATTTATTACAATGTGAAAGAATACCAAAACCGCCACCAGTCCGACCTTCAGGAAAAAATGAATTCCGTTTCAGTCGAAATTGACAGCCGGCTCAACAGTGTGAATTCCATCACTCCTGAGCTCAGGCAGTGGCTCTTTGAAGAACTCTATAAACTGTCGAATGTATTCCGAACCGACATCAATATCTACGATGTAAAAGGTGAGCTAATCGCCTCGTCACGACCCGAAATATTCCGCAAAGGCATTACCTCCGAGCGAATGAATGCAGAGGCTTTCTATCAGTTGGCGGAACAGTATCAACTCAACTACTTCCAGCCTGAAAAAATCGGGAATCTATCCTATCTTTCAGCTTATGAACCAATTATGAATAGCGGGGGCGATTACCTGGGCTATCTGAATTTACCTTATTTCACCCGTCAGGATGAGATGAAACAAGGCATCTCTACCTTCATCGTGGCCTTCATCAATCTTTACCTGCTCCTGTTTTTGGCCAGTGTGATTGTTGCTGTTGTATTATCCAACAAGATCACACTTCCCCTGAGCCTGATCCGTGAAAAATTAAAAGGCATACAATTGGGCAAGAAAAACGAACCAATCAATTACCAGGCCCAGGACGAAATTGGTGCCCTGGTACGCGAATACAACCACAAGGTAGACGAACTGGCCGAAAGTGCTGAATTGCTGGCCAAATCTGAACGTGAATCAGCCTGGCGCGAAATGGCCAAACAAGTAGCCCACGAAATCAAGAACCCGCTCACGCCCATGAAATTGAATATCCAGTATTTGCAGCGGGCCAAGGCTGAAAAGAACGAACATTACGACGATTTCTTTGACCGGGTCACCCAAAACCTGATTGAACAAATTGATACGCTCTCAGCAATTGCCACCGAGTTCTCCAACTTCGCCCAAATACCAAAAGCCAAAAATGAAGTATTCGACCTGATTGAGGTGTTAAACCAAGTGTGTGAATTGTTTGAAACCAATCAGAACCTCCATTTTTCGCTGGACCTTCACAACCTAAAGGAACTGCTTCTCTTTGCCGACAAGGAACAACTCTCGAGGGCTTTCCTGAACCTGGTCAAAAATGCCATCCAGTCGATTCCCCCTGAGCAGATCGGCCAGATCAGCATTGAGGTTCAAACCAATCAGTCGCATGCCCTGGTGGCCATCTCCGACAATGGAACCGGTATCAGCGATGAAGCGCAGCTGCACCTCTTCGAACCCAATTTCACCACCAAAACCAGCGGCATGGGTCTTGGACTGTCCATCGTTCAAAACATTATCCAGAGCTTTGGCGGAAAAATTACCTACCAGACTTCGGCCTCAAAGGGCACTACTTTCTTTATCGAAATTCCACGTTACCTGCCCGGTGCGGCCAATGATAACAAGCACCCTTAAAGCCATCTTGCCCTGCGAAATCGCATGACCGAACTGTAGATACCAACTACGATCGCCTTCCTCCTTGATCCTTTGCTCCTGATTGACATCGGGAGCAAAGGATCAGCTTTTTGCATAGGTTTCACTGTCATTTTTCTCCTTGTACCAATTGAATAAAATTTTCTCCCGGCACAAAAACTTGATCAAGGCTTCTGAAACTTGGATCGGTGACCGGCTGGGTATATGGGTTATTCGAAGGATATTTGAAAACTAATCGAATGTTATTCGAAGATTATTCGAGTATACTCGAACGATCTTCGAATAATCTTCGAATAACCTTCGAATAATCTTCGAATAATATATATACCCGACGGGTAAAAATGCATTAAAAGAAGGCAGATTATATGTCCTTTTTTAGTATATTGTAAAGCTCATTTCGGATTTGCAAGCTCGCTTATGGAATCCGCATTTTTGAATCGAAGCCTTATTTCGAAAATAAATGATCCAGGTTGAATATCAGTTAATTTAGAAGGTATCAGCCGGCGGTAAAAAAAATTAAAAAAAAAGTAGGGTAAAGCACCTCGGCTTCGGATATAGGTTAAAGAATCAATTTTTAATCATTTAATATTTGAAAACATGAAAACAAAAATTCTGGCATTACTCGTAATTCTCACTTTTGCATTTTACGCTTGTGAAAAGCAGGATGGTGTGGGGCCAACGACTGATTTAACTGATCTGCAGTTAAAATCGGCCTCCATTGCTGTCAACGATGTGGCCGTTGAAGGGGTGACTCAGGAAGCCAACTACGAAACCGATTTTTATGCCGGTTACGAGAACCTGCTGCGCCAACTGGCTCATTTCAAAGGCGGTAAAGGAAACTTAATGGAAGGTCACAAGGGAATGCATTACGTAGAAGGTCAAACACCTGTTGTGTCGATCGATACGGCTGCCGCGGGCTATCCCATTGTCATTACCATTGAATATGGCGACAGCACAGCAACCAAAAACGGACGGGTGATCAGTGGAACAGTTAAAATTGAGTTATCCGGCAAGAAAGGTACTGACGGAAGCACCCGGACCATCTCATACATTGGTTGCAAGATCGACTCCATCGGAATTGAAGGCACCTCTAGCCAGACATTTAACCGCGATACCACAACAACCCGCACGATGACCCTTACAAGCGATATCACCTTTACATTGGCCGACGGAACTGTGCTCCACCGCACGGGCGACAGTGTCCGCGAATGGATCAAAGGGCTAGATACTCCATTGGACCGCGAGGATGACATGATTCAGACCACCGGCTCACTCCACGTGGTAAGCTCAACGGGCGACACCTATGTGAAGCTGATTACCGAACCGCTGATCGAAATTGAAGATTGTCACCACCCTGTATCGGGAATTGTTCAGTATATCCAGAATGATGTGCTGATCTCCGAACTCAATTATGGCGATGGTACTTGCGACAATTTAGCCGAATTGACCACCGGAGGCGAAACCATTGAGATCGAGCTACATGGCAAAATGCCCAAAGCAGATCTGAAAGGTCATCACCCTGACCATATGGATGGAAAAGGAAATAAAGGTGGCATGGGAGACCATTGAATCCAATATTTATAAACCAAAATCTTAAAAGAGAGCTACCTCTTGTAGCTCTGTTTTAGTATTTTTCATCTATCTTTGGGGTAAATGAAAAAGAGAATAAGTTGAAAAAAGAAGAGTTCAGCTCATTGTTTAACACCCATTTTGAGGACCTCAGAAGATACATACTTTACCGCTCGGGCAACGAAGACCTGGCTACCGATGTTGCACAGGAAACCTTCATGCTTGTTTGGGAAAAGCAAATGACCATTGACCCCAAAAAGGTAAAAGGCCTGCTCTTCAAAATAGCGGGTGATCTGTTCATCTCTCAATACCGGAAACAACAAGTGGCCTTTAACTTCTTTCATACTTTTCAACCTGACAACAAAAGCCTCACCCCAGAAGACGAAATCAACTTTCAGGAATTAACAAAAGCCTATGACGCAGCTTTAAAATCGATGCCGGAAAAACAACGTACCGTGTTCTTAATGAGTCGGATCGACGAATTGAAATACAAAGAAATAGCCGATCATTTGGGCCTCAGTGGCAAAGCCGTAGAAAAGCGCATGACCCTGGCCCTGGATCACCTGAGAACCCATCTGAAACAAAAAATATCGGGGCTTATCTTATTCTTTACAGGTTGGAGTTTAAACCGGACTAAAATTGACAATACCAAGTGAAACAATACGAGGAACATATTGACCTGAGTGCTATTGACCAACAAAGCATTGCTTTTTTCAAAGGGGGAAAATTCCACTGGGAAAAGAGTGAGGCCGCTATTTGGGCAAATCTTGAAGCACGGATCGATGCCCAGCCACAAGGCCGTTCCTTATCCATTCATTTCTCCATGGCTCAATGGGCCGTTGCTGCAAGCATCCTGGTTATTTTCGCTCTTGGGAGCTTCCTGCGCTTATATACCACTACCGTTCAAACATCTGCCGGCCAGCATTTGGTAGCAGAACTTCCAGATCATTCGAAAGTCAATCTGAATGCCCAAAGCTCATTGATCTATCATCCTTACTGGTGGAAGATAAACCGCAGCGTTCAACTTCAGGGCGAGGGGTACTTTGAAGTGGAAAAAGGACGCAAATTTACTGTAGAATCAGCCATAGGCATCACCCAGGTCGTTGGCACCAGCTTTAACATTTACGCCCGCGAGGAAGTCTACAAGGTAACCTGTATCACCGGAAGCGTAAAGGTAAAATCCCTGTTGGGCGATGAAACCGTCCTGAAACCAAACAGCAAAGCCGAAATCCAAGCCAATGGAAAGATAAAGGTTCTAACCGATATTGAGACCTTCCCTGAAATATCCTGGAAGAAAAACATATTTCTCTTTACAGCCTCCCCCGTTCATCAGGTATTCTCAGAAATTGAAAGGCAGTATGGGGTAAGGCTTGAAATCAATTACAACACTGATTCGCTTTACACGGGCAATTTTACCAAAGATCAGAATGTGGAAGAGATCCTGGGCTATGTATGTCCGGCGCTCGGTTTGAAATACAGTCAAATATCGGTGGGGAAATATCTCATCACTAAGGTCGATGAATGATTCGCAAAACAACTATACTATTTTTAATGGTCCTGTTAACGGTGACAGGCTTTGCCCAGGCTCAAACCATCAAGGTTGAGGCCAATAATGAACCACTGAATGCACTATTGCTGCAATTGAGAAACCGATATGATTTTCAGTTCTCATACAGCGACAGTGAGCTTTCGTACTATAAAATCACGGCTTCAAAAACATTTACTTCCAAGGATGAGGCAGTGAAATACCTGCTGACTGGACTTCCATTTTCGCTCAAAAAAATAGACGATGTTTATATTATCATCCCCCAGAGGAAGAAGCAAAAAGATGAACAGCGAAAAGTACTCACACAAATAACGGGTCAGATTGTAGAAGCAGGCTCGTTTGAACCACTTCCCTTTTCAAGCATCCTGATCAACAATCATCCCATGCTTGCCGATATAACCGGCAGCTTTAACTATACTGCCTCGGCCGACAGCCTCTTTCATGTCCGCATTTCACACCTGGGTTACTACATTTATGATACCATCCTGTATGCCAGTAATAACCGGCAATACAAATTAGTGCCATCTACCCAAAATTTACCTGAAGTGCTCATTCTGGAGAGTGGGGTGGAGAAATCTACCATGGTAGGAGAAAGCCCTGGCAAAATAACCATCAATCGCAACATATCCCGTTTCCTGCCCGGGCAGGGTGATAATGCGGTGTTTAATCTCCTGCGGCTGATGCCAGGCATTCAGGCTGCCGGTGAACAATCGACCGACCTGTTGATCTGGGGAGGCTATGAAGGCCAAAGCCTGTTGACCTTTGATAAATTCACTCTTTTCGGATTAAAAAATTACAACGACAACATCAGTGTGGTCAACCCTTTCCTGGTGAAAACCATCGAGATTTTAAAAGGTGGTTATGAAGCCAAATACGGCGACCGGGTGGGTGGACTTGTAAACATCGTGGGTAAAAACGGCAATACCCAAAAGCCTGTTGTAAGCTTGAATATTAATCCCACCACCTTGAATGGGATGATCGAAATACCGCTGTTTAAAAAGTCATCCCTGCTGATGGCCTACCGCCAAACCTATTACAATTTATACAACTCCTCCGACTTCAACATCTTTTCACCAACCCGTCCCAAACCTACAGGCCAGTCACATTCGACCAAGCTGAAAAATACGATCTTCGACCTAAGCGTCTACCCCGATGATTACCAATTCAGGGACATGAACCTGAAATACAGCTATAACTTCAACAACAAAGATCAATTTTATATCAGCATGTATGGCGGAGGCGACTACTTCCACCTTTTAGCCGACGCCAGTATAACCCGGCAAATGAAGGGGAAACCAGGTAATATGCGTGAAACACAGTTGGATGTGAACTTACTCAACAAGGAAGAGAACCAGCAAATTGGAATGTCAGCCTTCTACAGTAAGGTTTGGTCGAACAGATGGTCTACAAAATTTATATTTTCACATTCTGATTTTTCAAGGCATTTAACCGAAGAAATTCAAACGATCGATTCCACCACCCAAAGTATTTATAAAAATACTATGGACAGTATCAGCAACACCATTGCTGAGAATTCATTCCGGATAGATAATCTTGTCCACCTGTTAAATGGACACCAGCTTGAATTTGGAGGAGGGGTCTATAACAATACGGCAACCATTTCTTCGCTTAGAAAAATGCAGGATCTTCAACCGATCGACACCATACGCAGGTTCACAAACAATCGGTTGTTTGTATATGTCGATGATTATCTTCCCATTGGAAGCCGTCTGCTGCTAAAAGCAGGCGCCCGGTTAAACCTGTCGGACAATCAGGTAAAGTTTCATTTCGAACCCCGCTTAAGTATCAGTTACAAACTCACCGAAGCCTTCAAGCTGAGCGCTTCCTGGGGCCGTTACCATCAGTTCATTTACAAGGAGACAAATGTGGACAAGGATCAAAACTACTCGTTTCTTTGGGTCACCAGCAACGGAAATACCCCCGTTATTAATGCCGCCCTTTGGGTAAGCGAACTCAATTATTCAAAAAATAACCTGACCATCAACCTGGGAGCGTATTATAAGCAAACGCACAATATTTCGAAGCGGGTTCTCGAGCAAACGGTAGTGGCAGGAAAGCAAATTGACCGGTACTTTCCCTATCTGGGCAATGCCAAAACATACGGCATTGACTTCTTTGCCAAAAAGGATTTTGGTAAACATTCGGCATGGGCCTCATACACCATCAGCAAGGCCCTCGAAAGCCTCGCCCATCCCAATGAACAATTGCCTGCCTACTCACTGGCACCTCAACATCAAACACATGAATTAAAAGTGGCAGGGATATTTAACATTCATAAGTTCTATCTTTCTGCCAATTATGTCTACGGATCAGGGCTTCAAATCCTGCGCGAAGTATTTGCGGATGGAACCAACGATTTTTCATACAACCGTGTGGATGCTGCAGTGACCTATAAATTTACCCCCAAACATTTTTCAGGGGAAGTGGGCCTGTCAGTTTTAAACCTTCTGGATACACGAAACCTGAAATATTCCAATCTTAGAAACTTCCAGCTAACCCCCGAACTGGGCGATATCAGGGTCTATACCAATTCTGTACCATTTACTCCCACCCTTTTTCTGAAATTGGTATTCTAGTGTCGCATCTCATCTAATATGCTGAGACAAGACAATCGGGTATAAAAATTAAACAGGCTTCCATGCAAGGGCTGACATTGAATACAGAAAATCAGGGCTCCACTTGAAGGCAGTGAAACCCTGATTGACAAGATTTTATTTCGCTTTTGAAAACCTTAACAGTACCGAGGCATGAGCATCGACCACCTGTGTATATTGATCATTGGCAGTCGCCTTTACTTCCTTGCTCCACAAGTCTTTTACCGAATAGTTTCCTGTCAGGCCCAACTCCGCCAGTTTAACTGAGATTTCTGAACTGCCTGCATCCCTGGTGTTAAAGAATGCAAGGTACTTGTCATCCGAATTCGGCACGTTGGCTGTCCAGACCACCAGCCCATTTTCTTCTTTCAGCTGCCTGTTGCTCAGGCTGTGTTGGTTAACTGCCAACAAGTCGTCATTGGTCAACAGCGAAAGGGTAAAGGCATCATTGCTGGGCAAATCACCACCAAACATGAGCGGTGAACGAAAGATCGCCCAAAGATTCATCAGGGTAATTTGCTCGGTAGGACTAAACCCGGTCATCCGATCGACTCCCCTTTCACCACGAACAGAAATGCGTCCCAGGGGAAGCATATCGGCATCGGGCCAATGACCTTCACCAACGTAAGGAGCCCAATCGGCACATCGTTTAAACTGTGGCTTCAGCGCATCCCAATTGTCCCAGAAATCGTCGCAAATCCGCCATAGGTTGGCATGGTTCATGACGTGATCAGCCTTTTGCAGGGATGTTGCACCCGGTGAGGTTGAAAAGACCATGGGACGACCCGACTGGTCAATGGCTTGGCGAATGAATTCAATCTCTCCCTGGTGGTAAGGCCTGGAAAGGTCGTCAACTTTCACATAATCGACCCCCCAGGAGGCATAAAGTTTAAATATTGAATTGTAATATGCCTGGGCTCCTTCTTTGAGCGAATCAACCGTATACATGTCGTGCAACCACTTGCATTGCATTTTATCAGAATAGATATCCGCTGCTGTCAGCTTGGTTCCCTCAATGGGGCATTTCTTTTTAACGGCCTCCACCGGGATTCCGCGCATCAGATGAATCCCGAACTTCAACCCCTTGGAATGTACATAGTCAGCCAATGATTTGAATCCATTGCCATCGGCTGCCGAAGGGAATTTTTTCACTGCGGGCATAAACCGACCCTTGGCATCCATGGTATAAATCGGGTCGGTTTCGTTGTAACCACCAGCTTTGTCGTTTTCAACATACCAGCGGATATCCACGATCACGTATTCCCAACCATGCTGTTTCAGTTTTTCGGACATATAATCCGTGTTTGCCTTTACCTCCGCTTCGGTAACAGTGGGACCATAACAATCCCAGCTATTCCAGCCCATTGGTGGCGTTTTGGCCAGCTGCCAGAAGGATTGTTCCTTATTTTCGACCACTGTTTTAGGTGGTTGCCCTGTACAGGATGCCAACATCCATGTAGCAAAACCTATTGCAATAAATTTGTATTTGATTCTCATTTTAGGATTTAAATTAGGTGCATTAAAACAAGGATTAATTTAAGTGTAAATATAACAGTTATCATGCAACCTTCAAATCTTCCCCGTAAAAGTTAACGATCCCCTTAAATTCAGAATACATCCTGCATTATGGACTTACAGTCGACAAGGATCCTGGCTCATTGATCCTTTGCAACCCTTTAATTTTCAATTTTATTGACAATAAATAAAATTAACAATAACTTCATAAAAATAAAAAAAGTGACTAAATGCAAGCTTTATAGGGTAATTTTCAGTATATTAGCTCATCGTATAAAATTGCATTTTTTGGATATCAGTTTCTCTTATTATTTTGTTTCATTGGGTTAGTCCCTTCTGATATAGACAAGAATCCTGGCTGACAGAATTGGAGAGATGGACTGAAATCAGAATTAAACCCTCAAAAGTTGCAAATGATGATTGACTATCAAAATATCGAAAATCCCCGGTTCCTGAAACCATCGATCGATCTAAGACGATTGAACAAAACGGCGGGTTACGAACTAACGATCATTGTCCCGGTATTTAACGAAGAGGACAATATCTTTGCCCTTGAGCAAAAGCTAGCAGGATTCGTAACCCAATCATGGCTTTCAATTTGTGTTTTGCTGGTCAATGACGGCTCTACCGACCGAAGCAAAGAACGAATCGTGGAAGTATGTAACCGTCAGAAGCACTTCTACCACCTGAGCCTTTCAAGAAATTCAGGCTTAAGTGCGGCCCTGAAAGCGGGAATTGATACTGCCTGGTCAACCTATGTGGGTTACATCGATGCAGATTTACAAACAACACCCGAAGATTTTAATCTGTTGATTCCTTACATGGAAGACTTTGAACTGGTCCTGGGTATTCGCACCGCCCGTGAAGATTCGTTCGTGAAAAAATCATCTTCCATCATTGCCAATGGATTCCGCCGGTTCATGACCAAAGACGGAATCGCTGATACGGGCTGCCCCTTAAAAATAATGAAGACCGAATACGCCAAACGCATTCCCTTGTTTAATGGGATGCACCGTTTTTTACCTGCACTGATCCAGTTACAAAATGGCAGGGTCAAACAGGTGCCTGTCAGGCATTTCCCCCGACTGGCCGGGCAATCGAAATACAACCTGAAAA
The DNA here is from genome assembly GCA_036504555.1 of Prolixibacteraceae bacterium. Classification (GTDB taxonomy): domain Bacteria; phylum Bacteroidota; class Bacteroidia; order Bacteroidales; family Prolixibacteraceae; genus Aquipluma. The sequence continues at coordinate 13,853 of DASXUZ010000144.1, forward strand.
ACCGTTTGGTTGCTCCCTTAATGGACTGCTTTGCCTTCCGATGGATGAAAAGCAGGTATCTCAATTTTCAAATTACTGATACCAACGTCGAGTAAAGATGATATACGTTTTAGGGTTGATTTCTCAGATCCTTTTCTTCTCCCGTACCCTTCTGCAATGGGTCATGTCGGAGCGTGCCGGGAAGGTACTTTCACCCACAATCTATTGGGTTTTAAGCATTGTGGCCTCTTACCTTTTCTGCATTTACGGATGGTTTCGCAATGATTTCTCCATCCTGCTGGGACAAGTCATCTCCTATTACATCTACATCTGGAATTTAAACGCCAATGGAGTCTGGTATAAAATTCCACTACTCATAAGAGGACTGCTCATGCTCACCCCTATTATTGCCATAGGATTTGTCATCAAGAACGGAGAATATTTTGTCCACAACTTCTTGTCACACTTTCACATTCCCCTGTGGTTGATAATTTTCGGTTCTTTGGGCCAGATCATCTTTACCCTGCGGTTTGTTTACCAGTTGATTTATTCCATCCGCAGAAATGAATCACTGCTTCCTTTGGGCTTCTGGATCATCAGCCTGGTGGGTTCCGGCATCATTGCCACCTATGGAATGATCCGCCTGGATCCAATCCTGATCCTGGGTCAATCCGTTGGATTCATTGCCTACACGCGCAATATCATTCTTTACCGAAAGGAACTAAAAACCGGCTACCCCCATGAAGCAATTTCTTAAAAGCCCGTTCTTCAGATATTTCCTCTATTTATTGGCCGTCGTGCCCATATTCATTTTCCGGGATTTCACCCTTGACAACGAATTACGGTACCTGAGCATTGCCGACGAAGCACTCCGAAATGGCTCTATCTTTACCTTTACCAACCACGGCATCATCTATGCCGACAAGCCTCCCCTTTACCTGTGGATTGTGATGGGGGGAAAACTACTCTTTGGTTTTCACAGCTTGCTCTTCCTGGGCCTCTTCTCTTTTATACCGGCATTGGTAATTGTGTATGTAATGGACCAATGGGTTAAAAATGATCTTACTGAATATGAACGCTTAACTGCCGAACTTTTATTACTGACCAGCAGCTTTTACATCGGCACAGCCATTGTGTTGCGAATGGATATGCTCATGTGCATGTTCATTGTTTTATCACTTTACTCGTTTTTTAAAATGTACCGGCAAGAAGCGAAACCGATGGAGGTGATCCTTTTTCCTGTCTATTTATTCCTGGCCCTGTTCACCAAAGGGCCCATTGGGATCATCGTTCCACTGGTATCAACGTCCGTATTTCTGCTGCTGAAAAAAGAATTCAAATCCATTGGAAGATATTGGGGCTGGAGAACCTGGGCAATTATTTTAGCCCTTTGCGCCATTTGGCTGGCAGGTGTTTATACGGAAGCAGGAAGTCAATACCTTCACAATCTGCTGTTCCACCAAACCCTCGGCAGGGCGGTCAATTCGTTTCATCACCAAGAGCCGTTTTATTATTACCTCACTGCCATCTGGTATTCACTTGCACCCTGGTCATTGCTGTTCATCGGAATCCTTGTCATGGGATTCATCAAGAAACTGGTTTCAACTGACCTCGAACTTTTCTTCCTGACCATTGTCCTGTCAACCTGGATGATATTATCCCTTTTTAGTTCCAAACTGGCCGTCTACCTGCTTCCCACCTTTCCGTTCCTGGTGTATCTCTCGGTGTTGTGGCTCTCCAGGCTGGGTTCGCCCAAATGGATCTTCATCGGGGCAATCATTCCTGCCTTTCTGTTTTGCCTGGTTTTACCTGCAATTATCTTTTCGCAATATTTCGATCTCAAGTCTTCGCCGCTCATCCTGCTTTCAGCCCTCATTCTTTCTGCTACAGGCATCTTTTCATTGAAATACCTAAGTATTCAACAACTCAACCGAGGAATCACCACCATGGGTACAGGAATATTGCTGGCCATTTTTACCGTTTCATTTGTCATTCCAAAATATAACTACATGATTGGTCTCAGCGAGTTGTGCGACAAGGCAAAAAACATCGCCTCCCAAAAGGGGGGCGCCAACTACTACTACTGCAAGATGAACAAAGCCGATAACCTGGATATATACCTGGGCCATCCACTCGAAAAGCTCACGATGCATGACCTGTATAAACCTAATAACCCTATCAAAAAACCAGCAATACTATTCCTTTACCATCGGTCGATCGAGCACAATGACTCCTTGCGACTTTTCATCAAGGGAAAGAAAATACATCAATCGGGGAATTACTATTGTGTTGAAATCGATTGATAGGATAGATGTACAATCGCATTCTGGAATGAATGAAAAAGGAATCCATGTATGCTTAAAAATAATCACATAGAAGAAAGTGCACCTGTTTGGGAAGTTCTTTTCAATCGACGATTCTATTGGTTACTGGGAATATTGACCCTGCTTGCCCTCCTAAAAATCGTCATTGGGACCCAATATGATTTGGATTCGGAAGAGGCCCAATACTGGCTATGGAGCCATCACCTGCAACTGTCGTATTATTCGAAACCTCCCCTGATTGCTTATCTGAACTGGTTTTCAACCTTCCTATTTGGGGACAACGTGTTTGCCATTCGCATCAATGCGGTGATGATTGGTTTGCTGGCGTCCATTGTCAGCTACTTGCTGGCCTATGAACTTTTCAAAGATCTCAACACGGCCTTTTTTACAGCTGTTATAACCAATCTGTTCCCCTTTATGCTGCATAGTTCAATCATCTTTACCACTGATAGTCTGTTGCTTCTATTCTGGCTCTGTGCATTGTTCTCTTTCTGGAAAGCGGCCCAAACTGCCCACTGGGTTTGGTGGACCTTGTTTGGCCTGAGCATCGGATTGGGGGCACTTTCAAAATACACCATCTTTCTAATTTTTATTCCACTCGTGATATTCGCCTTGAAATACCACCGCGAAATCTTTAAATCCAGCGGTTTTTACCGCTCCATTGTACTTGCCCTTCTGATCTTTTCACCCGTTATTTACTGGAATATCCAGCAAAAAGGCCTTGGATTTTTGCACCTGATCTACCTCTCAGGGGTATACGACCATACCCATACCACCGGGCAGATCATTTCAAATATAATCGTATTCGTGGCCGGTCAGGCAATCATTTTGATGCCCTTTTACCAGTATCCTGAATTAGTTCACAAATTCCGTCAAAAGGCTTTTACCAAACAGGAAACATTCTTACTGCTTCCGGTGATGAGTATGTTCCTGTTTTTCCTGATCATTACCATCATCCGACGCTCGGGTGCTTACATGAACTGGACCATGTTTGCCTACACCGGTATGCCGCTACTTTTCTCCCATTACGCATTCAGCGAAAACAGGTGGAGATTAAACCGCACGATAGTAATTCTGATGACTGTGGTTATTACCCTGTTTATCCTCCTGACCTTGCCTACCAATCGGATTTTACCCCTTGGGATGAACAACCCGGCCAACAAGCTGATCGGCTGGTCCCAGCTGGCCTCCAAAGTTGATAGCCTGAAAGCTTCCATGCCTGCTGGAAGTTGTTATGTCTTTTCCACCAATTACCACATCACTTCCTCGCTGTGTTTTTATATGAAAGGCCAGCCTGAAGCATACTTTCTGAATGTAAACTCCCGAATGACCCAATATGACCTCTGGCAGGGAACCGAACAGTTCATGAATACTGACAAAATAGGGATCCTGGTGGGGATGAATAGAATTACACCCGAAATTAGAAACCGTTACCTGACTCTTGTGAAGGAAGATTCCTGCTTAATTTGTAGCCAGAACAGGTGCATTAAAACCTATTACATCACCCTGATGAAAGAAATGAAAAGCTATCCAAAACGGCACTATTCCTATTAATGTGGCACCTCATCCAATGCACCGCTTCAACCTTGAAGAATTTACAATTGGAGCGTCATCTCCAAACAAGTTCAGAATGACGCTCAAAATAAGATTCCTAATGTCGAAGCGACGCATTAGCCGGGATGCGACAACTATTGGCTTGGGTAATTTAAAAATGCAGTGAGAATTTTTTGCACGTTGGGAGATTATTTTGCTATCTTTGCGCACCAAATTGGTAAAAAAGCAATCCTGGTCGGTTGGCCGAGTGGCTAGGCAGCGGTCTGCAAAACCGTGTACGGCAGTTCGAATCTGCCACTGACCTCAACCTGCGGAAGACTCCCTGATTAATCGGGGAGTCTTTTTTTTGATCTGGCCTGAGTGATTGATTTTCTAAAAGATTGCCAATTTCATATAAATAAATGCTTAATTTGAAGGTCTATAAATAATTAATATGAACGCCTCTGCTATCCGCTATATCCTATTGTTTGTATGTCTCTTAACGCTCGGCAGTTGGGGAGAAAAGGCACATCGTAAAATCAATTCTTCTTGTGTGGAGTATTTTCCCAGGCAGATCAGCGGCTTGAAAGCCTGGTCAGCTTTTCTGGGGGATCATGGCTCGGATGCCGACCACCGAAAGAAAAGTGACAAAAACGAATTTGTCAGGCATTTTATTGACATCGATATTTACGATGATTTCAACAAGTCCCATCAAATGACCGAGGATTTTGTAGCTGCCTGCAATCAATACGGTAAGGCAAAAGTCATCAAGAACGGAACGCTACCCTGGGTGACTGATTCAACGTATCAGGCATTGGTTCAGAACTTTAAAGCCCGCAACTGGCAACAGGCCGAATTGACGGCAGCTGATCTGGGTCACTATGTGGGCGATGGATTTATGCCACTACACATTACGGCCAACTACAATGGCCAGTTGAGCAATCAGACCGGGATTCACAGCCGCTATGAATCGACCATGATTGATAAATATATCGATAACATCCATTTCAAACCATCCCGTATCAGGCGAGTCAAAGCGATTGCTTCTTCTATTTTCAGTTATTTGTACCTCAATCATGGCTACGTCTACTCCTTGTTAAATGCCGACAAGCTGGCGTATGAACAGGCAGGCCAACAATACAACGATCTGTATTACGAAAGTCTTTGGAAAGAAACCAATGTGTTTACGACTCAACTTCTGCAGGAATCCTCAAAAACCCTGGCCCGGTTGATCTATTCGGCCTGGCTGGAAGCAGGAAAACCCAAGATCCCGGTTGGTCTGGATAAAATCAGCAGCTCAATCTGAGAGCACTTCATTCATTTATTCTTCGTCTTTTGGCCTGACCGACTTTTTAACAACCAGCTTTGGCTTGTCTCTTTTGACAATTACCTGCTCAGCAGCGGGTTTGCGCTCTGCTCCTTCGGGTCCGCGCATATAAATGATCAGCCCGTTCAGAAAATACCGCAGTAACTGGTCCCCGCATTCCTTGTAATTGGGATGATCCTCGCTGCGGAAAAGGGCATTGATTTCACTTTTTGTAACCTCGAATTCAGCCAGTTTCAACACCTGGATCATGTCTTCATCACGAAGTTTGAGGGCAACACGCAATTTCTTCAGGATATCATTGTTGGTCATCAGTAGCAAGCTTTTTTAATGATGTAAAACATTCTTACAAAGAAACAAAAACTTCCCCACAGAAAGATCAAATCAGTGCTTGAAATTCAGAATCGCGCTCTGAATAAGATTCCTAAAGTTAAAGCGGCGCATTTGCTGAGATGCTACAACAGAGAATTTCAATTTTAAAAATATATTTTCCGAACCAATATGACAAAAGTAAGGGCCTCACTTTTGGTGAAGCCCTTGCCAGTCAACAGTTTATTTTTATATTTATTTCTCATTTCCCCACAACTGGCTCTTTGACCCATTGTCGATACGCCAGGCATTGCGCCATTTATGGATTTCAGAAGCCCCAATAATGGGTTTGTACTGACGTTCTTCTTTGGTAAAGGTTCTGGGAAGGGCTGTTGCCTGATCCTGGTACCAATAGGCCACTGAAGCCAGATCAAGGGTCAGGTTATTATTGTGGCCATGTTCGATGGTAAAGCGGCACGACTTGTCAAAGTAAATTGGATCAGCAATAAAATAGCGGTAAATATGGGTATGACCCAGCCATCCGGTTTCATTATTGACCCTGGGATAACCAAAATAAGGATGCTGAAAAAGTTCCTTTGGACACCATGAAGTATTGAAAAAGTCTTCGGTGCCCGTGCCGTTTAAAGTGGGGGTGGTATCGCCATCAATAAAGACCATTTCGTCACCTTCACCGTACCACATCGGTGTTGGGCAATTGACGTAATAATTCACCCCAACAAACTGGCCTTTACCCTTGATATCGGCAAACAGGTAATTGTCTTTCCCCGTTGGGTTTTTACCAGTTTCGCCCAGGGTTCCCCATTCGTTTTCACCCCCCGGAAGCGCCTCGGTCAGCTCGTGGTTGTACCAGGCATGA
>DASXUZ010000145.1:0-4901 GCA_036504555.1 Prolixibacteraceae bacterium
CAGAGCCCAACCTTATTTACCTTATAATTCTATATTCATAAGGTAAATAAGGTTAGGGACTTATGGTTATCTATGTTACTAAGGTTTTTGAAAAAAGTAAGGTTTTTCTAAAAAAACATCCTCGCATTAATTTTTCAAGAATGTTTCTCTATCAGAAATGAAGTTAACGCCTATGCGAGGCCTCGGGATAAACTATTTGTTCTATGTGTCTATGTGTTTAAAAAAATAAACAGATGAAAAGTGTCCCAAAAGGTTAAGACTGCCTGGTAATATCCCTGAACCCGCTCTGTTTTATTTCCAGAACACCCCGGCAGAAAGGATGTTTTGGCAAGGTTCCAAATACTATTTAAGCAGAATGAATGCTCAAAATAGGATTAAAATGTGTATCTTACACTCTCTGATTTTCCGATGTCATGGGATCAGTAGCAAAACCCAAATAACCTAAACCAATGAAATTAAGAATTGCCTTATTGATTCTAGCCAGCTTCCTGTCTCATTTGGTGGAAGCACAATTAACGCCCACACAGCTATCGTGCGAGTACCTTCAGGGCGCAGTCCTGGTGGATGTTCAGCATCCCCGTCTTGCCTGGATCAACCTGGCCAAAAAGGATGAACGTGCACAAGTACAAACTGCCTACCAGATCAGGGTAGCCAGCTCCTCCAAGGTACTTGCCAAACCGGATTTATGGGATAGCGGTCAGATCAATTCAGATCAGTCAACCCGCGTTGAATACAAGGGGAAACCATTAAGCTCCCGGCAGGAATGCTGGTGGCAGGTAAGGGTTTGGGACCGCAGTGGCAAGGTTTCGAAATGGAGCAAGCCTGTTATGTGGCGGATGGGATTGCTTCAGCCAACCGATTGGAAAGCACAGTGGATTGGAGCTCCCTGGCAGGGAGAAGAGGCATTGCCCAAAGGAGCCTATCCAGATGCTCCACTGGCTCAGTTACCCCCTCCGGCTCCCTTGTTTAGAAAGGAATTTAAGATTGAAAAGAAAGTGGCCAGGGCGGTTGCCTATGTCACAGGACTTGGTTATTTCGAATTCTATGTGAACGGGACAAAAGTGGGGGACGATGTGCTGGTTCCCAATCAAACCAACTATGGTAAACGGCCTGCACTGGCCGATGCCCTGATTTCATTGCCCGATAAGTTCCGTGAGTACAAGGTCATGTACCTGGCTTATGATATTACCAGTCAATTGCACAAAGGCGATAATGTGATGGGGAGTATTCTTGGAAACGGGTTTTACAATCCTTCCAAATTCTGGGATGCAGCCTATGGTTCGCCCCGGTTCCTGGGACAGGTTCACATTGCCTACACCGATGGAACAGAAGAGGTCATTGTCAGCGATCAAAGCTGGAAAGCTTCCAGGAGTGCCATCCTGATGGACATGGTCTATTATGGCGAACAGTATGATGCCCGCAAAGAACAGTCTGGCTGGTGTACAGCGGGATTTGATGATTCGGCCTGGGAAGCTGCGGCAAAGAGAAAGGCTCCCGAAGGGAAACTGGTGGCACATACCTCTCCAACCGATAAAGTTACCCTGAGGATTCCACCCCGTTCAATCCAAAAAACAGCTGAAGGAACTTACAAAGTAGATTTTGGCGTTGAGATTTCAGGCTGGCTTCGATTGAATAAGGTGGTAGGAGTGGCTGGGCAAAAGATTCAGATCAAATATCTTTGCAACACCTATTCAGGCGATAACTCTTATACCTGCAAAGGCGGGGCACCGGAATCGTATGCTGCCCGGTTTAACTGGTTTGTATTCAGTGGTGTTGAAATTACCAACTGGCCGGGCGAATTAAAGCCTGAAAACCTAACTGCGGAAGCAGTCAATACGTCCGTTGAGGAATCGGCCAGGTTTGAAACTTCCAATCAACTGTTCAACGACATCAATAAGATCTGGAAACGCAGCCAGATGGACAATATGCACGGAGGCCTTGCCAGTGATTGTCCTCACCGGGAGCGTTCGGGATACACGGGCGATGGGCAGGTTTCATGCGTGACAGTGATGCACAATTTCGATGCCAGGGCATTCTATCACAAATGGATACAGGACATGCTCGGGGCGCAGGATCTTGAAACGGGTTATGTTCCCAATGGTGCACCCTGGCAACCCGGGTGTGGCGGAGGAGTCGCCTGGGGAGCTGCCATCGTGATCATGCCCTGGGAGTTTTATCTGCAGTACGGTGATTTAGATATGTTGCAGAGTAATTATGAAGGAATGAAGGGATACATCCGATACATGCAGACCTGGGTCGATCCCGATGGAATCATGTTTTCGCAACGAACAGGCAAAGATGGAAAGCCCCTGCAATGGTTCAACCTGGGCGAATGGTCTGCACCGGGCAAAACAGTCCCTGATAACCTGGTGCATACGTTCTACTTCTGGCGCTGTGCCGACCTGGCTTCAAAGGCAGCCAGCGCATTGAATCAAGCGGGTGAAGCCAAACAATATGCCGACCTGGCCGAAAGAACCCGGCAGGCCTTTCAGAAGAAGTTCTACGATGAGAAGAATGGGACCTACGGGAAGGCAGGAGGCAATGTTTTTGCCCTTAAAATGGGCGTTCCAGCCAGGCAGTATGACCGGGTGATCGCCTCCCTGAGAGCTGATATCAAGGCTGCAGATGGACATTTGGATACGGGTATTTTTGGCACCCAGTTCTTCTTTGAAGTACTTGCGGCCAATGGCATGAATGACTTGGCTTACGAAGCGATGAACAAACATACCCAGCCCAGTTATGGCTATGGAATTGAACGGGGCGCGACTACCACCTGGGAGGACTGGAATGGTAAAAGTTCACAAAACCATCCGATGTTTGGAAGCGGCCTGACCTGGTTTTACAGTAACCTGGCAGGCATGAACGCCGATCCCGGTCAACCCGGTTACCGTCACATCGTATTTAAACCACAACCGATTGATCAGCTTGATTTTGTCACCTATACCAACAAAACCTCTTTTGGGGAGGCTGGCATTACCTGGCGAAATAAGAAGGATGGTCAGTTTTGGATGGATGTAACAGTGCCCGTGGGCAGTAAGGCAACTGTAGTGGTGCCATCGGGAAATGTCAGCAGCCTGAAGGAAAGCGGGCATCCAATCAATCAGTCAAAGGGGGTGCACTTGGTTTCTTCGGCGAAAGAGATCATTACACTGGAGGTAGAATCGGGAAAGTATCAGTTTCAGGTTAAAAAATAATAAAAATAATAAAAATAATAAAAATGAAAAATAAACACATAGACACATAGGGCAGATAGTTTATCCGAGGCCTTGGGACCTATGTGAACTATGTATCTATGTGTTTAAAAATATAAACCAATATGAAAAATATAAAAGCATTGATTTTTGCCTGTATATGTTGTGCTACGATGATGAATGCCCAGGCGCAGCTGATGAAAGAACCTTCGGTTGATGGTGAAAAACGGGCTTCGTTTGTTGTCACTGCTCCCGATGCCAAAGAGGTCAAATTATTGAATCTGAGTGATGACATGGCCCTGGGTGCCAAAGCGTATGATTTTGAAAAAGGGGGCGACGGCAAATGGACCTTGACCACCAATCCATGCCGTCCGGGCTTGCATTACTTTGCCATCAGTGTCGACGGGGCAAAAGTTGATTATCCCAACAGTTCCCATTATTTCGGATGGGGAAAATGGACCAGCATGATTGAAATTCCCGATGACAAGCTTGATTTTTACCTTCCAAAGAAAGTTCCTCATGGCGAAGTGCATGTGCATTTCTATGATTCAAAAACCACGCAGGCTACCCGCAAATGCCTTGTTTACACACCTCCGGGATATGATCAGAATCTCAATGTAAAATATCCGGTGCTTTATCTGCAGCATGGAGCCGGTGAAAGTGAGTTGGGATGGACCATGCAGGGGAAGGTCAACTTTATCATGGACAACCTGATCGCTGCGGGGAAAGCCAAGCCGTTTATCATCGTGATGGACAATGGCTATGCCACGCGCCCTGGCACTGAAGCTGAACATCAGTATAATCCAGGCGGCCCTGATAACCTGTTTGCCGACCTGGTAACCAACGAATTGATCCCACTGATTGATGCCAGTTTCCGTACCTTGAGTGATCAGAAAAACAGGGCCATTGCCGGCCTTTCCATGGGAGGGGGACAGGCTTTGCAGATAGGATTCGATCATCCTGAATTGTTTGGGACGGTTGCTACCTTTAGCGGCGGGGGCAGCAGAGGGAATTTCGAGCTTGAAACCGCCTACAATGGTCTATTTAAAGATGCCGTTAAATTCAATCAAACCTACAGGCTCTTTTTTGTTGGATGCGGCACGCTCGAACCCATGTATCCAGGGATGAAAGGAATGGTCGAATCGCTCAAGACACATGGCATCAACACTGCCTTTTCCGGACCGGTCGGTTCACATGAATGGCAGGTGTGGAGGGTCAACATGTATGATTTTGCACAGATGGTTTTTAAGTAATCGTATGACCAGATAAAACCAATGGAAAATAAACTCATAAACACATAGGCACATAGGACACATAGATTCCGGGGTCTCGGGATTAACTATGTGTCCTATGTGTTTAAAAAAAAATAAACCGATGAAGAAAGCATTTTTGATTGGCTTGGTGATCTGTTGTTTTTTCCAGGCAGGCGCACAGGAAAACAGTCATAAAAAGACAAAGATGTACCAGACATGGATCAGACTGAATAACGATTCACAAAGGGTCAAGGGAATACTTTATGAAATAGGCGATTCTTCCCTGTTCGTGGCAGGATTGAATGATTTATCCACGGTTCAGGAATATAGCTTCAGGGATGTGGACCTCATAAAAGTGCGCCGGCAGAGAAGCATTATACGCGGGGCAATTGCAGGTGCGGAAGTAGGAATTGGCGGGGGGCTCCTTGTCGGATCTACCCTGGTAGAAGAATATGGA
>DASXUZ010000146.1:0-10010 GCA_036504555.1 Prolixibacteraceae bacterium
CAATTCGAATTTAGATTAAGAAGTCACAGAACCTTTCACCGAAAATCCTTTTTGGATTAAATGCTTTGCAAGAGGTACACCCAACCATCCGCATCCGAGAATTGATATTGATTTATTTTCTATATCCATAACCACAAATTTTACAATTCCGATTTACAGTTCGTGCTCTTCTTTCCACCGTTTAATGGCATACTGCACAAATGACAATTCTTCCTTTTCAGGAGAAAGATACACTTTATTTGTGAAAAGCCGCCATGCTTCACGAGCGGTTGAATTTTCATTTGCCAAGACTACGGACAAAGGGTTTGGAAAGTTACCTGCAGCTTTAAAACTATCGATCCCGGCAGGGCTAAAAAACAGGTAAGCATCAAACATCCCGCTTACAAACTGCTCAGTGGGTGTGTTTTTATAAACTTCCACTTCTGAATACGGAATAAAGAATCGTGAAAAAACCTGGCTAATCTCGTTATGTAGCTTGTCACCACGTAAAAGCAACACAGGCTCACCCTGATTTTGCTCAATGACGGTGGCGGCCAGTTCAGTAATATTGGCATAGGAAGAAACCGCAATGGGCAAATTAAGCTTGTTTAATATTTCAGCCTGTTTATCTGACCAACAGTATAAACGATCAGTTGAATTGATCCCTATTTTTGACTGAAATCTCACCAGCCAATGAGCGGCATAGACACTCGTTACAATCCATTGTTTCGAATTGCGAGCCATTGTTTCAAAGAATTTCAGATTGGGCTTTTTGTACTCAATTCTAAAAAAAGGTTGTTCGATGTATTGAATTTGTTGCTTTTGCAACCATTGACGTGTAACGTGCGACAATTTTTCAGCAATAAAAAATACTGGAGTTTTCATGACTGTTTTATTTATTTGTTTCTAATGTCTAAAATCTGAACCTTTCAAAGTTTCTTTTACATACTTCTTACGGATCACAAAATCGCCCAATTTTTCACCTGCCTCGCGATTTTGCGCGTAATCGGCAATTATGGGCTGTAATTCAGTAAGTATTTCAGCTTCAGTAAGTGTTTCTTTGTAGAGCGTATTAAGACGGGTTCCAATAAAATTGCCGCCCAGGTAAAGGTTATAATGACCTTCGGATTTGCCCACAAAACCTATTTCAGCCAGGTAAGGCCTTCCACATCCATTGGGGCAGCCGGTCATGCGGATAACGATTTCCTCTTTCAGCAATTCGTGCTGTGCAAGAATTGATTCGATTTTAGTAACCAGCGACGGCAAATATCTTTCAGCTTCTGCAAAAGCCAATCCGCATGTAGGCAGTGCCACACAGGCAATGGAGTTCTGACGAAGGCCTGAAATATCACCCGGCAAGACGCCATACTGTTTTAGGATCAAGCTGATATTCTTCTTTTCTTCTGAAGTCACATTGGCAATGATCAAATTCTGATTACCTGTAAGGATGAATTGTCCGTTTATGTTTTTAGCCACCTCCCGAAGAGCCGATTTAAGTTTGAAATCATCCTTATCAGCCACCCTTCCGCCTTCAACAAAAAGGGTCAGGCTCCATTTTGAATCTATGCCTTTTTTCCAACCCAACCGATCACCATTGCGGGTAAAAGCATAAGGTTTTGAATCCTGAAAAGCATAACCAAGGTACTTCTCGATTTCACTTTTGAACCATTCAATGCCATGATCGTCGATGGTATACTTCATTCTTGAACGTTTGCGGTCTTTTCGGTTTCCGTTATCGCGCTGAACCATCAATACCTTTTCAGCAACATCGATCACCTGTTCAGGAAGACAAAAGCCGATCACTTCAGCCAACCGGGGATAGGCCTCAGGCAACCCAAAGGTTGATCCCATTCCTCCGCCAACAGAAACATTGTATCCAATGATTTGGTTGCCTTCCACAATGGCAATAAAACCCAGGTCCTGGGAGAATACATCGCAATCATTGTAAGGAGGAATTACTACTGCTATTTTAAATTTACGGGGCAGATAACGATCTCCATAAAGTGGTTCAACATCCTTTTTACTATCGGCGATCAATTTCTGATCAAGCCATATCTCATGATAAGCGGTCGTCGAAGGAAGCAAGTGAGCACTGAGTTGCCTTGCTGTTTCATACATTTCAGCATGTAATGCCGATTCCGCAGGATTGGGATGACTCATTACATTGCGGTTCACATCGCCGCAAGCCGCAATGGTATCCATTAGTCCCAGGTTGATTTGCTGGATGGTCTTTTTTAAATTCGATTTAATTACTCCATGCAACTGGAAAGCCTGGCGGGTCGTTAATTTTAAAGTATGGTTGGCATACTGTTCAGAAATTGCATCCATCTGCAACCATTGCGCCCCATTCACTACTCCTCCGGGAATCCGAACCCTAATAAGAAAAGAGAAGGCTGGCTCCAGCTTTTGATGTTTTCTTTCTTTGTCCAGGTCACGATCAGTCTGTTGATACATGCCATGAAACTTGGAAATTTGGGTATCGGCAAACGACAATGAACCCGTCACAGGATCAGCAAGGCTTTCCACCAGAGTTCCACGCAAGTAATGACTGTCGTACTTAATACGTTCCAGTTCTGATAATTCATTCCAATTGATTATATCATTCATCTCTTTCAGGTTTAACAAGAATGAATCAGTAAGTATTTATAACCCTCAAGATACGTATTTATACTTACCAATACACTTCATTTCAATTTTTGTTCGTTGAATACCCCTATTTATTTTTGCACCTCAATATACATCTGTTTGAAAACGCTTTTCCTTTTTCAATTTCTTCAAGTATTCAAGGGCTTTTTCTTCATTCATACCACCTTGTGTTTCAATAATCTGCAGCAAGGCTTTCTGCACATCGCGTGCCATCTGTTTCATATCGCCACACAGATAAATACTTGCTCCTTTTTCAAGCCATGCATATATTTCCTGTTGTTTGTGAAGAAGTTTGTGTTGAACGTAGATCTTTTCTTCCTGATCGCGCGAAAAAGCCACATCTATTTTTTCCAAATACCCCTCTTTAAGCAACTTCTGCCATTCCAACTGGTATAGAAAGTCTGAACGGAAGCGGCGTTCTCCAAAGAAAAGCCAAGTATTACCCTTTTGATTATTGGCTTCCCGGTGCTGAAGAAAGGCCCGGAAAGGAGCTACCCCCGTACCTGCACCTACCAGGATAACAGGCGTTTGATCATCGTCAGGAAGTTTAAATGCAGGATTCTTTTCAATAAAAACCGACACCAGCGAATCGACTTCTATCTGGTCAGCGAGGTAATTCGAGCAAGCCCCCGAACGTTCACGCCCATTGTGCGAATATCGAACCCGGCTTACAGTAATGTGCACTTCATTTCCAACTGATGCCTGGCTTGATGAAATAGAATACAGTCGTGCAGGAAAGCTACGAAGGATGGAGACCAGGCTTTGAGCAGTGAGCTCAGCGGGAAACTCCTCCAATAAATCCAATACATCATGGCCATATAAATAATGATCCAATTGCTCTTCATTTTCAAGGACTTCCTGAAGCTTATCGTTTCCTGTCTGTTCAAAGTATTTCTGAATGACTTCACGGTTTAAAACAGTTATTTCAAGGTAATTCGAAAGAGTTTCCCTGATGGGGAATTCACCTTCCTTGATGGTCACATTTTCTGAACCATCCAATTTTTTGTTTTTCAAAATGGCATCGACCAATTCAATTGGATTGTAAGCCAATATTCCCACTGAATCGCCAGGTTGATAGGTAATGCCAGAACCTTCGAGCGATAACTCAACATGGTAGACTTCTTTATCGGAATCGCGACCCGTAATTTTCATTTTATCAAGAACCGTTGCCTGAAATGGATTTTTCCTTGTGTACTCCTTCACCTTTACAATTCCGTTTACCGCTTTACCATTCAAGGCAGCGTTTTGGGAAATATCAGTAAAAGCAGTAGTGAACTGGTTGATCCAATGCTCTGCATCTTCTTCAAAATCAACATCCAGTTTTAAAATCGGCAGAATTGGTTTTGCTCCTGAATGGGTCAGGGCATTATCAATGTCAATACCAGTCTGGCAAAAAAGTTTGTAACTTTTGTCGCCCAGGGCTACCACTGAGTATTTAAGATGGGGTAGTTCAGGAGCACGTTTACCGGTGATAAAAGTATGAAAATCTTCAGCCATGGCCGGTGGTTCTCCTTCGCCATGTGTACTGATAATAAATACTATGTGGGTTTCAGAGGCAAGTTGACGGGGTTTATATTCATCCAATGCAACAGAAGTCACCTCGACACCATGTAGGGAAAGCTTTTCAGACAGCTTCCCTGCAATTGTTTTACTTCTCCCGGTATGTGTGCCGTAGAGAATGGTCAATTGTTTGTTGCTTTTGGCAGGCAGGACTGCCCCAACTAATGGAGTAAGTTGTGAAGAGCCAAGTAAACCTTGGAAATAACCATTTATCCAAAGCAATTGTTCTCTTTGCAATCCCTCGGTTAAAACACGTAAGGCATTAATTTGCTGGTCGTTTAACGGACTTAATTGATTGGTCATTGTATTGAGTTTTTTAAATTTTCCAAATAGTCCCGAACCAGGTTGCGAAGCCTGATGGATTCATAGACATCCTGCGCGTTGGAGCTTACTGCAACGGTGATATTGCCATCTTTATAAATGGCTGGTGAAACAAACTGGCAAAGAGCAGGATTATCATGAATGTTGACCAGTACACCAGCTTCTTTCCCATCTCTGGCAATTTGTGCATCGAGCACCTCATTGTTGGTACATGAATAAAGGATCAGATAGCCTTTCAGGTCATTTTTCTCGTATCGCTTCCTGTAGCAGGGAATACCGATGGAAAGAATCTCATCTATAATATTTTCAGCCACCACTTCCAGGTTGGCCTCAAAACGTTGCAAAATCCTGATCTTTTTTAATGCCGATTGTCCGCCTCCGATGATCAGTATTTTCTGATCAGAAATATCAATGGATATGGGTAAATAATTCTTTGTCATTGCTTCTGTTTTAGATTTCATAATCGGTTGCTGAATCTTTAATGCGTCCAAAATTTATCCTGTTCCAGGTTCTTTCGTGAAAGAAGTAAAGGGCCATTTTAGTAAATACTTCTATGCTTCCAATTGATATAGCCAAGGCTAGCTTTCCAGTGATAAAATACGATATGACCATCGTATCAATGGTTCCGATGGTTCGCCACGAAATTGATTTTACAATGCTTCTATATGATTTCTCTTTCATTCGTTATTCGTTAGCTAGTGGGTATAAAAAAAGCCCTCCTGAATTTCAGAAGAGCTTTTTAATAGTTTGGTAAAAATTCACCTATATCTTGCACATCTTCTGAAAAGCCAAGCGATCACACATACACATATCCATACAGATATTGCACAGGAGATTCATGTTAGCCAATTCAGAAGAAAACTTTTTCATATTAAAAGACTTTAGCGTCTGTATTTGTTAATCGTTGCAAATATATGACCAAAATCATCAATTCAAAGCAAATTGATATTTATTTTTGGTTAAATCATCAAAAAGTAATATTCCGAACTTTATATTTGTCATTTCATGTTTACGTATGGCCAATGATGTATTTTATTTTAATCCTACCTGCGAATTAGCTGTTGCCAATGGATCGTTCAGTTATATGCCGCCACGTTTGCTGCGCGAATTTGAACAGGATTGTGCATCCTTACCATTTGTTTTTGGCTCTTCAAGTGATTCTGTCCTAACTGAAAATATACCTTCTCCTAAATTTGTAAAGCAATTGAGGGATGCCGGATTTGAAATGCCTGAATTTTGTAGCCTGGAGATACTGAATTCAACAGCAAGGTCTTTGGGAACAATTTTCTCCTGGGGGTGGAGTCCTGCTGCTCATTTTAAACTCAAGGAGCTAAAAGAAAAATGCTCCCTACCCTTCCATGAAAGTCCTGTTTATAGCTGGAATGAAAAGCAAACTTTGCTCTATGAACGAATCACCTCCCTATGCTTATTGAGCAAATTCCTGGATGACAATCCAATTGATTACTTCATCCAGAAAGAATTAATCGGTACAAAAGTTACCAGTATTGAAGAAATTGAATGCCTGGCTGGAAAGCAGCATCCAATTGTATTGAAAGCCCCCTTGAGTTCATCAGGACGAGGGATTCAGATCATCCGAAAGCCAACACTCAACACCTCAAACAGGCAATGGATTTCAGGTATTCTGAACCAACAAAACTACCTGATTGCAGAACCTTTTCTCGATAAAATAATCGATCTGTCATTTCAATTTAGAATTACCGATCAGGGTCAGCCCGAATACCTTGGATATTCAGTCTTTGAAACAAATACCAACGGACAATATAAAAGCACCTTGATTCATCCTGAAGCTCAAAGTACAGGCTATTCAGAAATAAATAAGGAAGTAAAAGAGATCGTTTCGTTCACAGCCGCAAGACTTGTGGAAGCCTTGAAAGATTCGGTTTACAGCCGCTACCACCGGGGATTTCTGGGTATTGATGCCATGATTTACAAAGATGATGAAGCCTTGAAAATGCAGCCTTGCATTGAAATCAACAGCCGTATGAACATGGGAATACTGACCCTGCAAATTGAAAAGAAAGTTCATGCAGAAACATCAGGGAAATATGAACTTTTCTATGGCGCACGGGGAGAATTTTACCAATTTGCAATTCAAAGGGCTGCTGAATATCCCTTAAAAATGAAGAATGGGAAACTATGTTCTGGATTTCTTGCCTTGGTTGAACCCACTCAGGAAAAGCAATTTGGCGCCTATCTGATGTTGGACCAGTCAAAATAGAATACAACCATCGAACAGGGGGGGATGTATAAAATTGGCCCTTTGCAATATCTTCAATAACTTCAATAACTTCAGAAACCCATAAATGGAATCACTGGAAATGGTTAAAGATTTTATCCCTTACCAGTGATCGGATTGATAGTTGGAACAGGTGAGCAATTCAATAAATGCATGACAATAGTTATTTTTTCAAAGATGAATAATTTTAATTTTTTTTAATAATTTTCAGAGTACACATTGATGAATTTCAATCTAATTTTGAGGTGAAAAAAACATATAAATTCTTAATTATGAAACGCTGTATCCTAATGTTGGCCATGATCTTTGGCTTTCAATGGTCGATGATGGCACAAAAATCCAATTCTAAAACTACTGCACCTAAGGAAGATATCAAGGTCAATCGTGAATATGATGAAAACGGTAATTTGATCAAATTCGATTCTCTCTATTCTTATAGTTGGTCAGGTGATACGCTCCTGCTGGATTCTATCCACCCCAGCAATTTCCCTGATCCCTTTGGAAACAACTTTAATTTTCTCTCCGACAGCAGTTTCTTTGAACTTCCATTCATTCAGGGTTTTGATCAACACTTTTTTGGTCCCTTTAGCAAAAAACAAGATTCTATCATGAATCAGTTTCAGATGCACCATCAATTCCATTTTAAGAATGATACCATCAATTGGAACTCAAAGGATATCGATGATCTTTTCAGAAAATATTCTGAAAACAAGAACGATAGTATGTCGATCAAATCACCTTCTGGAAACCAATTTAACTTTTCACCCAATTCGATGAACGACATGATTGAAATGCTTGAAAAACAGATGAAGCAAATGGAGGAACAACAGCAAAAATATTTCAGTAAATAACTGGACTGACCCATTTTTGAAATCATTGGAATGCAATTTTGATTGGTGAAATTAACTTAGTATATTTATCTTATCAAATTAGTTAACAAGTTACTTTGTTTGATTGTAAGGTCATTAAAATAGCGCTGACCATGTAATTATTCCATACTAACTTTGACCAATAGATGTATCAATCATTCAATTTAACTCATACCACCATGCAAAAATCCGCATTCAAACTGATCGGTTTAGTCATTTTCTGCTCGATTTTCATTCCAGGGGCCTATGCGCAGAATGACGCCCGATTAATGCGTTTCCCCGACATCAATAAAAACCTGATTGCCTTTGTCTACGCCGGAGATATTTGGTCTGTAGATGCCAACGGCGGGGAGGCTCGTCGACTGACCTCCCATTCAGGATTGGAATTATTTCCCAAAATCTCTCCTGATGGAAAATGGATTGCTTTTTCGGGTGAATATTCTGGTAGCCGCCAGATTTACGTGATGCCTTCAAACGGAGGTACCCCACGACAGCTCACATTCTACAATTCGGTTGGCATCATGCCTCCCCGTGGTGGATTTGATGACGTGGTACTTGATTGGACTTCTGACAGCAAAAACATATTGATTCGCGCCAACCGCACTCCCTTCGGCGATCGCAATGGTAAATATTACCTGGTAAGCCTCGATGGCGGCCTGGAAAAACCATTACCCATTGTGAATGGCGGTTTCGCAGCCCTGTCACCCAATGATAATCAGATTTGTTTCACGCCCGTTGATCGTGAATTCCGTACCTGGAAACGTTACAAGGGTGGACGTGCCTCTGATTTATGGATTTATGATTTGGATAAGAATACCTCTGAACAAATTACCGATTTTAAAGGTACTGACCAGCTTCCAACCTGGTTTGAAGACAATATTTATTTTGCTTCCGATCGCGACCTGAAATTGAATATCTACCAATACGACATCAAAACCAAATCGTTGAAACAACTTACCCACCATGCCGATTTTGATTGCATGTGGCCATCGGGTGAGAATGGACAGATGGTCTATGAAAATGGCGGGTTTATTTATAAGCTGAACCTGCAAACTGGCAAGGAAGAAAAAGTGACTGTCAATATTCATTTTGATAACCCCAATATTCTGCCATACTACAAGAATGTAAAGGATTTTGTTGAAAGTTTTGAAGTTTCGCCTACTGCCAAACGGGCACTGATTTCAGCACGCGGTGATATCTTCTCGGTCCCTGCCGAGAATGGCCCCACGTATAACCTGACCAACACCCAAGGGGTGCGTGAAATCTATCCACGTTGGTCACCAGACGGAAAATATATTTCCTATTATTCGGATGCTTCGGGCGAGTACGAGATTTACCTGCTTGAAAACAAAAAGGGAGCGTTGCCCAAACAACTGACCAGTGGATCAACGGCCTGGAAATACGATTCAGAATGGTCGCCCAACAGCAAATACCTGGTTTACTTCGACCGTACCCTTCAATTGAAACTGGTGGACGTGGAAACAGCAAAAACCACAGTTATAGCCCATGCCGACCGCTCTGAAATTCATTCCTATTCCTTCTCGCCCGATTCGAAATGGGTTACTTACGATAAAGAAGGCGCCAATGGATTGGGTGCCGTTTGGGTTTATAACCTTGAAACAGCTCAAAACCAGCAGCTCACGGATGATTCATTCAATGACAATTCACCCGTGTTCTCTACCGATGGCAATTATATCTGGTTTGTTTCAGACCGTGATTACAATCTCGATTTCTCAAGTTTTGAGTTTAACTACGTGTATAACAAATCGACACGCATTTATGCGATGGTATTGAAAGCTGATGGCCCCAAGCTTTTCAAGGATAAAAACGACCTTGAACCTATCAAGGAAGGTGAAAAACCACATGTGGAAACAAAAAAAGAAAAGGAAGTTGAAAAACCTGTTGTTGCAGAACCTGTCAAAGTCCAGATTGATCTGGAAGGAATTAATTCCAGGATTACGGCAATCCCCATGAAGGCAGGTGAATACAGGAATTTACTGGCGGTGACCGGTGGAGTGCTCTATATCAGCGAAGGCAATTTGCACCAATATACCATTGAAGATAAGAAAGATGAAGTGCTTCTGGAGAACGTTTCCCAGGCTGTTATGAGTGCCGACGGGAAAATGATGATGTATCGCTCGGGGAAAGACCTTGGAATTACCAAATTAACTGCCGGACAAAAATCAGGGGCAGGAAAACTGGGACTGGATGATTTGACAATGAAAATCGATCCAAGGAAAGAATGGGCCCAGATTTACACCGATGGATGGCGTATTTTCCGCGACTATTTTTACCAGAGCAACATCCATGGGGTCGACTGGAAAGGAATCAAGGAGCGGTACAGTCCACTGGTTGAATATGTGAGCCACCGGGCTGAT
>DASXUZ010000147.1:0-36327 GCA_036504555.1 Prolixibacteraceae bacterium
GCGTATCCAATGTATTTCTTCCTGTGGGATAAAAAGTCCTGGACGATACAATCCAGGATGCTCGGTTCCTTCACCCACATACATTATATTGCGGTTCACATCGGTTCCCAATACGAACAAGGGGTCAATATGACCCCCAATATTGAGTCCTTTTCTTTGGCCAACAGTATAGTAATGGGCGCCACGATGTTCCCCGATAACCTCACCGTTCCATGGCTTGTAGGGAAATGCAGAACACAGCTTGCGGAAGTTTTCCTCAGTCTTTTCAATTATCTTTTTCTTTGCTATAAATTCAGCAGGGATTTCAATCACATTGCCTGTTTTGGGTTCCAATTGCTGCTGAAGAAAGGTAGGCAGATCAACTTTCCCTACAAAACAGATGCCTTGCGAATCCTTGCGCTCGGCACTTGGAAGATTGGCCTGACGGGCAATCTCCCTCACCTGTGGTTTCTCCAGGTGCCCGATGGGAAACATGGCTTTTGACAACTGGTATTGATTCAACTGGCACAGGAAATAACTCTGATCCTTGTTGTTGTCCTTTCCGGCAAGCAGCTGATGGATGATCTGGCCTCCTTTTTCAATCTGAGAGGTACGGCAGTAATGCCCCGTAGCCACAAAGTCGGCATTGTATTTCAAGCATTCATCCAGGAATATATCGAATTTGATTTCCCGGTTACAAAGTACATCCGGATTGGGCGTACGGCCTTTGCTGTATTCGGCAAACATGTAATCGACCACCCGTTGCTTGTAGTCTTTGCTCAGGTCAACAATATGGAAAGGGATATCGAGTTTTTTAGCCACCATTTCAGCGATCATGGCATCATCTTCCCAGGTGCAGCGCGAAGTAATGGTTCCAGTATGGTCGTGCCAGTTCACCATGAACAATGCCACCACATCATGTCCCTGCTGCTTCAGCAAATAAGCTGCAACACTCGAATCAACCCCCCCCGACAATCCAATTACTACACGACTCATTTAGATAGTTCAAAGTTCAAAGTTTCAAGTTCCAGGTTGAGCGCTGAGCATTAAATAGGTACTCTATCAACCAAAGGTCAAAAGTATTGAAAGCGTGGAACTTTTGCAAGGTTTAAATCAGAGAGCTTCGATTTAGCCGGGTGATTGAAGGATAGTGAGAATTAGAAGAAACGATATGGATAATAGGGAAGGAATCAAAATATGGGCTACTGACAAGGTGACATGGAATCATATTGTCAGTAGTCCATTCCAAAATAAGTCATTCAGCTTTGCTCCTGGCCAATATGAAATTGGTGATCAGTTGGGCTTCCTGGTCTGTGATTTTGGCTTTGCGCTTCATGATGGGCATTACTTTTTCCCATTGGGCACGGGTGTACTGTTCCGGTAGATGGAGGTTGTGACAGCTGCCGCAGTGATTGGTGTACAAGGTTCGGCCCATCATTAAACTGTCGGCTGAAATGCCCGTACGGCTGGCATCGGTCATCGTGGGCATGTATAAAGCTGGACTGCACGCGCAAATCATGATGGCGATCAATAAGAGGCCGCGGAACTTGTTTTTAGAATTCATAGGAAAAGATTAAACGTGCCTGTAATCCATCGTCATCGATAAGGCTCCGCCCTCCGCCTTTCAGGTTGGCTAGTTGGGGCATCAGGGTAAAGTTCATCCAGAAACCATCGCCCATGTAGGCAATGCCGGGTCCGGCTGTTAAGATCGATTTCTCGAGTTCGCCTTCTGCAAAGACATTCTCGTTCATCACTTCAAAGCCAGCAAACCAACGGTTATTGATTTTGTAGGAAAGACCGTAATTCCATTCCAGCTTGACTTCTTTCTCTGTTTCAGCTTCAAGTTTATTGCCTTCCTGGGTAAATTCCTTTTCAAATTCAAGTTCGCCCACCAGGTTAAAGGCATTGGTAAACCTTCCGATCTGCTTATCCAGGATCAGTTTGCCTTCCAGTTCTACGTCTGAAGGAGCTATGGTATACTCGAAATAGACGGCAGAACCCAGTTTGTTGGCCACAGGATCACTCAGCTTCAGCTTCCATTCGTTGGCAAAACTGTATGAATTATTCGTGTTAAGAACATCAATGCCATTGGTTTGGGTAATTCCCTTGCTATATCCATAGTTGAGGTAGAAGGCTGTCTGCAGTTTTCCACCAAGACCGACTTCGAATTCCAGGCTATGATCCAATCCGCGGTAATAATCCTGTCGACCGGTTCCCAGGGTAGACCATACTTCTATTTCTTTCTGACCCTTGTTCAGCACATTGCTTTGATAGGTGTAGGTAAAAACGCGGTCCTGTGCCTGGACCGTCACAGCGGTTAAAATTGCCATTGCTATAAAGAGCTTCTTCATCTTGCTTTCAGAGTTAAATTTTGTGGAAGCAAAACTACTGGGGGAACAGTTAGCAAACTATCCCTAAAAATGGGGATTTATATCAGCTCGTCCTGGTTGATATCACCGACGTCAATTATTTTTTTGAGGATGGCGTACATGGTCATGCCAGAAGCGGATTTGATGCCCGTCTTTTCTGAAATGTTCTTGCGGTGGGAGATCACCGTATGGGTACTGACAAAGAGTTGATCAGCGATTTCCTTGTTGGAATAGCCTTTGGTAAGCAGTTGCAGGACTTCAATTTCGCGTTTGGTAAGCTCAGTATCGGCTTCCCTGGCAGTGATTGAAAGAAAGGAATTGAGGATTTCATTTACCTTGTAACAGATCAAGGAAGAGGTATCGCTCAGGTTGATGGATTGGCTGGAATAGTCGGACTGGTTATCCAGGTGAAGGGTAAGGAACTGGAGGTGGCCTGCCGAATCGAGTATTTGGCGGATAAAAGTGCCGCTTTTTTCATACTCTTCCGGGGTGGAAATGACCAGGATATTTCCGTCCATTTTGGGAAAATCGATGATCTCATCGCCCCGGTGAAGTGAAATGATTTCGTTGGCCAGGCTCCCTTTGAGGATTTCAGCAAGGCCCGTCAACGCCATGTCAGAGGAACTGATGATGATTACTATGGATCGGTTGTGGGAGTTAATCATGGCTTACCAATAGCTTTTCGAGTTGTTGTACTTTGGGAATCAGAATATGATCCTCAATGCGGGAATGATTTTTAAGGTCTTTCTCGAACATGAATAAGTTATTCAGAAAAGCATTGCCCCTGTTTTGGTCATAGTTGGGGGGCAGGTATTTAATGATGATATTTTTAAGGTCATCCATTTTGTCGTCCATATTCGAATGTTCTTTCTCGAAACTGGTAATTGAAAAAGAGGGATACTTTTGTTTGAATTGATCGCGCAGGGCTGGATTTTCGATCACCGCATTCAATTCAAGGATGTAGGGAAACATTTCGCGCTCCTCGAAGTTGATATGAATGACAAATTCCTCCTTAAAGTTGGAATAAAACTTACGTACCAGTTCATTGTCAGAGCTCTCATCGGGATTGGCCGAGAGAAAAAGTTCGATCAGGCGGTCGTTTTCGGGGATCAGGTACTCCTTGTAATACTGGTGGGTCTTGATCAGGTAATCGATCACGATGGTAACAGGAAAATCGAGTAGACGTTTCTCAGGAAAATAGGCTTCGTAATGAAAAACGTTGATGATTTCGACGAAAAAGTTGAGGTCAATTCCCTTTTCCTGACAAATATTCCTGATAGTTTCGTCGCCAAAACCCAGTTTAATGCCCAGTCGGTTGATGACCGGCAACAGGGAATGGTCTTTGAGAATGACCAAAGCGAGTTTACTGTTTTCGTTAAACAATTCCATACACGAAAGAATTAATACTATAATGTAAAGATGACAATATTTCAGGTAAAATGTTCACGGGTCTAAAAATGAGAAACCCCACTTGCGGTGGGGTTTCCTGGTATTGTAGTTGTATGTTCAAAATCATTAGTAACGGCGTTTCCATAAACTCCTGACAGGCTTTTCTTCAGCCTGTGCCGATACATGCCTTGGCGGAGTGCTTTCCCTGCGAGTGGAATTCTCACGCACGGCCTGGCCATTGTGTTCGCGCCTGATGGGCTTGCGGGCCGTTTTGGCAGGTGCTTTCTCGGGTGTGAAATCAGTCATCGCGTAAGGGTGATCACTTACCACCGGAATGGTTTGAGAGATTAACCGCTGTATATCGCGCAGGAACATGATTTCCGTGTTATCGCAAAACGAAACCGCGATGCCGCTTTGACCTGCACGCCCGGTTCTTCCGATACGGTGAATGTAGGTTTCGGGGATATTGGGGATTTCGTAATTGATCACGTGTGACAAATCATCCACGTCGATTCCACGGGCAGCAATGTCGGTAGCCACCAACACGCGTATTTTTCCTCCTTTAAAATCGGATAATGCTTTCTGGCGGGCATTCTGGGATTTATTGCCATGGATGGCCTGGGCCTGGTGTCCGTTCTTTTGAAGAAACTGAACGACCTTATCGGCGCCGTGTTTTGTCCTGGTAAATACCAGGGCAGACAGGATTTCAGGATTCCGTAGTAAATGGAGAAGCAGGCTGCGCTTGTCAGCATAATTGACCATGTACATTTGTTGCTCCACCTTCTCGGCGGTAGTAACTTCTGGAGTGACCTCAACCTTTAAGGGGTTTTTGAGGATCGTAGCCGACAATTTTACAATGTCGGTAGGCATGGTGGCTGAGAAGAAAAGCGACTGCCGTTCTCTTGGCAATTCAGCAATGATACGTTTCACATCGTGAATAAAACCCATATCCAGCATACGGTCGGCTTCATCCAATACAAACATTTCAATACTTCTCAAATCGACATATCCCTGGTTCATCAAATCGAGCAAACGGCCCGGGGTGGCAATCAGGATATCGATTCCCTGTCGCAGGGCATCGGTTTGCGGACGTTCGCCCACTCCACCATAAATAACGGTATGTTTCAAACCCGCATACCTTCCATAGGCTGCAAAACTTTCGCCGATCTGGATGGCCAGTTCACGCGTTGGAGTGACAATCAGGGACTTGATCTTGCGTTTTCCTTTTGCAGGAATGTGCGTGTCGTAAAGGATTTGGATGATTGGGATGGCAAAAGCAGCCGTTTTTCCGGTTCCTGTTTGTGCACAACCAAGTAAATCTTTTCGCTGAAGTATGATGGGTATTGCTTGTTCCTGGATGGGGGTTGGTGTCTCGTAACCTTCTGTTTTTAAAGCCCTCAGGATAGGCTCAATTAAATCTAAATTTTCAAATGACATTTTCATAATTTGGAAAGGCTTTCAAATCAATCTTTGCTGAAGAGCCTTTGTGTTAACGCTGCAAATTTAGTCATTAATCCGACATAGCACCTGAAATCATTGTTAAAACATGTTTATAGCTGTAAAAGAATATGTTAAAACAACATTAAAATGAAAAACAGCTTGACAATTAGAAGCTTATTGACCAAATATTCACCCGTTTGATTATTGGAAAAATAAGCTCACAATCCGTTTTTTACATATTGGCATATTTGCGGTATCTGCGGTATCTGCGGAAACTGCGGGAAATATTTCTTGTTCTATATTTGGGTTCAATGAAAATGATTGGAGACTATCTATCAGATTTCCATTCTCTTGAATGCTGCAAATATCTTATTGGATTCAAATCCTCTTCCCATGGCAAAGCGCATGAGCTTGTTACGTTTGTCGAGCTTGTCTTTGGACTTAATGGTTTTTTCCTTGTCCTTCAGCAATTTTACCAGTTGGTCCGAATAGGTCTCCTCGTCAATCTCTTCAAAGGCAGCTTCCTGAATTTCCCTGCTGATATTTTTAGAATGCAACATATAGGCAATCTTGGTGCGTCCCCAATGGTTAAAACGAAATTTATCTTTCACATAGGCCCTTGCGAAGCGTTCATCATCCAGGTATTTTTCTTTTTTCAATAGGCCAATCACTGCCATCGAATCCTCTTCATTCAATTCCCATTTCTTTAATTTCTCATGAATGTCAAAGGTGCAAGTCTCGCCCCGGCTGCAAATGGTTGTAGCCTTCAGGTATGCGGATTGTTGTTCGGGGGTGAATTCCATAGGATAATTTTTGTGCCTTAAAGATACAACAACTGTAAAGACTGAGCATTCAATACAGCGTAGAAAGTTAATAAGAGTTGATGTCCAATTCGAATAATTTAAGTTATTGAAGTTATTGAAGTTATTGCAAGGGGTCAATTTTACACATCCTGCTCTGCTCTGTGCTCCTTGAGTCCCTGTCCACAAAGTTGTTTCAATACAGGATTAAACATTCCATGGGTTGATGTAAACCAAAATAAACGACTTGCAATATCTTCAATAACTTCAATAACTTCAATAACCACCTTATCTAATTGTATCCGGTTGATATATTGCCCAGCCGTTCAAGTTTATTCGATGCAGCCAGTCCGTTGGGATTGCACCCTAGTATCCCTTCAGGTATCTCTATCCCCATTTTCTTGTAATAGTCAACCCATGTGGGGAAAAAGTCATGGGTCTTCGGATCCTTAAAGGTCATTGGGTTGAGTTCAAAGACTGAATCTTCAGCAAAGGCAAGGTACACAAATTCAGAACAATAATGGGCAGTATCGGTCATGATGTAGCTGAAATTATAGGGTTTGCCTAGCATCTGCCTGGCCTTTCTGATTGCCTCTGGAATGGCGGCTTGCCATTGATCCTTCAGCCGGTAAGCAACAACGGTTACCGAATCGTCTTTGGGATGCAGAAATACATTGATCGGCACCTCACAGGTTCCCCCTTCAGGGCTGGCATGAAGTACAAAAATTCCCGAATCCAACACTTCCACCAGTCCAACATGTGAAAAATGAGTCTCCGCTGAGGTCTGGGTTACTTTGTCAATGGCCTCTGAAATATGTTCTGAATTTGCTCCACGGAATAACAGATCACCCGAATGCAAGTCA
The DNA here is from genome assembly GCA_036504555.1 of Prolixibacteraceae bacterium. Classification (GTDB taxonomy): domain Bacteria; phylum Bacteroidota; class Bacteroidia; order Bacteroidales; family Prolixibacteraceae; genus Aquipluma. The sequence goes on from DASXUZ010000147.1 coordinate 6,841, forward strand.
ACCTTACCTTCATGATGAACGCAGGCAAAAAGGCCTATTAAAGATAGAAAAAACAGGTATCGTTTCAATTTATTCATCGATTGCTATTCCAATTAGGCATTTATTCACCACAAAGATACCAAAACATCCTGTGACCTATCAGGAAACAAGGTGTGAATAACTGATATAAAATTCTTGCATTTGGCATTTCAGAGGTATGAACAAAATTGCGCCTATATTTGATATGGATACCCTTATCTAGAAGGTTGTTCAATGGTAAAAATGTGGTAATATTGTACCTCAAATAAATTCAAGAATGAAGACTAAACGATTTTTATGGTTCATCCCTGTAATATGTCTTTTTACTTATATTATCGGTATAGAAATAAGTTCTGTTTTATTTCCAGGAACACAAAGAGATGCCCGAGGAGATCGTCTAGCACATAGTTTTACTTTAATATTCGCATTTGTCAATATGATAATTGGCTATATTCTTATCCCTGTGATAAAGTATCTTTATGGTAAAAACATACCCCTGATGCTTATTTTTATGCTAACTGTCTACATTGCTCCCATCTTATTCATATCCAATTTTTTGTCTCATGGAGATTTTGGGACTTCATTCATAGTTTTTTTATCTTTTCATTCATGTTTTTATATACCGTATTTCCTATTGTTATATTTTGTTTTAAAACGCTAATTTCAATTTTCACTTAAGGAGTTAATTTTAATACTTGAATGCCATCGCCTCAGGCTCCAAAACCGGTTTAAAGAATGCCTCCACCTCCTGTAAAGTGGTTTCTGTTTTGGGAACATCGCGAACAATCTTGCCCTTCTCCAGAATAATCAGCCGGGTTGAAACATCGGCAATATTGTCGAGTGTATGATCCGAAATCAGGAAGGTTGATCCATACTGAGCGGCGAAATCCTTGATCAATTTGCGCAGTTTGTATTGTGAACTTGGATCCAGATTGGCAAATGGTTCATCCAGGACAATTACTTCAGGTTGACCCATGAAGGCGGCGATGATACCCACTTTCTTCTGGTTTCCTTTCGAGAAATCACGAATGAATTTCTTCTTCCCAAGGATTTCTCCGTTGAAAAAATCCTTATAGTTTTCCAGGAACTCATTGGTTTGAGTCTTGTTCATACGTCTCAGACCAGCAATGAAACTAAAGTATTCTTCGGCCGTCAGGTAACCGATCAGGAAAGTCTCGTCGATGAAGGCACCTGTAAAATCTTTCCAATCTTCTGATTCACGGACATTGATGCCTTTGCTGATCACCTGTCCTTTGCTGGCCACGATCAGGTCCAGAACGATGTTGAACATGGTTGTTTTCCCGGCGCCATTGTTTCCTACCAATCCGAAGATTTCGCCTTTTTCAATGGTCAGTTCGGGAATATTCAGGACAATTTCCTTGTTGTATGCTTTGATGAGGTTTTGTATCTGGATCATGATCAGGAGTTTTTATAGTTTGCAATAAGCTGATGTTTTTTCTTGAGGTATTGTTTGGAGAAGAAATCGATGATCACGGTATGAAACATGATCCCGGTTATTCCCATCGCTCCAAGTCCGACGTAGGCACCGGTAACCCCAAAGGCCAATTTAAACAAGTAAAATAACCCGATCGGTCCGGCCAGCATGGGCAGTCCAGCCAACCATTGCGAAGCGCCCACACCCTGGTAGTTCATCACCGAGGACTGATTTAAGTCAAGCCGCTTTTTGCTGTACAGGCCAATAAAAAAGATGAGTGGAATATTTACCCCAAGGTTGTAGAGCAACATGGCCAAATGGGTATAAATCACCTTGCTGTGCATCAGGGCATAAGGCAGGGTGATCAGGTAGCAGGCCACCGAAACGACTGTCACCAGCATGTAAAACGACTGCAGGAACTGCTTCATTTTTAGTCGTTGACACATCAGCATTGAAAAATAATTGCTGTGCCAAGCAGGGAAAAACTGTCCATAGGAGATTGAAAACATGCCTACCAGGATGATGCCACCGAGAATAAAAATAAATTCAGGTAATTCCTTTCCGGCTTCACCCCTGTAAATCAACAAACCATAGGCCCACATGATGACTGTCATCATGGCTACCGACCGGGGACGTTTATTTCGCCAGATGAGCCTTAATTCGAGGGCGATGAACCGTCCTGTTTCACCCATTTTGTTCAGCCATGAATAGTCGCTTACCTTTTGTTCCTTTTGTTTTCCAGAAAATGTATTGATGAACATGCGACTGATTAAAAACCTGAAATTCAGTTGGTATAACAGCACAGGGAGTAAAATAAGGACAAGTGAAAGTGCCGGGTAAACAAGAATCAGATCCAGCAGTCGACCCATGGCTCCTGAAAGATCAACGATCCCAAAATAATTGAGGGCAAAGAGGGCAACAAAGAGGACAAGGAAAATAAAAAATCCATACTCCGCTTCATTGAAGCGCCATTTCAGGTAGATGGCCAGGAAATGGTTACTGAAAATAAGGATCAACACCGCCAGAAACCAGCTTGCAGTGGCAATTGCAGAATGAGTTTCTCCAACCATGTTAAAAGTCACGGGAACCAGCAGAAACAAGGGCAGAACATTAAAGAATGAAAATACCGAGCGAAGCATCAGGTAATGTACAATTTTCGGCCGCCTGATATTGAGCAAAAGGAACGGTTTGAAACTGAAAGTGGGTAGCTTTTGCATCAGTTGACGCACTACCTGTTCAATGCCCAGGTAGCCCAATAAAATACCGTTGAATTTGCTGACCGGATCGGCATTGGGAAACCCCTTGATCATTAATTCAGGAATTGCAAACCCCAGAAACAGAAAACTGGCCGAAAAATAAATGGCCAGTAATCCCAGTCCGATGGACGTAGCGAGGCTTTTGCCCCAATAAGCCGACCGAATGGATTCGCGCCATGCAAACGAAAAGAGGTTGTTATTCATATGGTAGACCGTTTTAAGGTTTATGGTAATAAGTTACCGAAAGAGCCAATTCATTACATCCATGAAAGTTTTTAAGAGTGAAAATATTCACCTGCTTAAAGTGCTGCCAATTCCAAAGAACCATCCGTTTTTTTTCGTTGGAATAGCATGAGTTCGATCCAAACAAAGGTGCCATCCAGATTTCCTTTACGGGGAACCACTTTCTTGCCCCTTTGATTACACCAAAGGTAAATACTTTGAAATTAGAATACTAAACTAGAATGATTTTTGCATTCAAATGAGCTGTTTTGCGTAGCTGAATTAAATAAATCTATTGAATTTGGAAAAACGCTCATTTTACCCTAACAAAAACGGCCAGGAGAATTCCCGGCCGTCGCTACTTTCGTGTATCTGATGATACTATACCTTATAGACAATTGAATTGATGTTCATTCCCGCGCCCACCGAGCACAAAAGAATATGGTCTCCTTTGTTGATGGTTTGACCCTCCATTTTGCCTTTCATGATCAGATCCAGTAAGGTTGGAACTGTTGCAGTGGAAGAATTTCCCAGTTTCTCAATACTCATGGGCATGATTCCTTGGGGAATATTCTTTTCGCCATATAGCTTGAAGACATTTTTCAGAATGGCTTCATCCATTTTTTCATTGGCCTGGTGAATCAAAACTTTATTGATGTCGCTCAGCTGTAGGCCTGCTTTGTCTAAACTGTCTTTCACAACCCCTGGAACATAGCTCAACGCATAGACATACAATTTATGTCCAGCCATTTTTATAAATTGGATGTTTCCTGAATAATCTGGATTGAATGAATCCCCATTGGTCAACAGGTTCCAGTAATTCACCGCATCTGATCTGCTCGAATGAGCGAGTATACCGATTGGTTCTTCGCTTTCAACGGCCTCTACGATGGTCGCCCCTGATCCATCGGCATAAATCATGGTATCCCGGTCGTGTGGATCGGAAATCCTGGAAAGCACATCTGAACCAACTACCACGCCCCGGGTATAAATTCCACTGCGGATATAGGCATCGGCTGTAATCATGCCCTGGGTCCATCCCGGGCAGCCTGAAATGATATCATGGCATATACAGGACGGATTTCGAATACCCAGTTTGGCTTTGACCTTGTTGGCAATGCTGGGCAATAAATCAATCTGCGTTGAGCCAACATTTACATCACCAAAATTGTGTCCAATAACAATAAAATCAAGGGTTTCAGGATCAATATCTGCCGACTCGCAGGCATCTTTAATGGCCATGGCGGCCATGTCTGAATTCATCAGATCATCACTCAGCCACCTACGTTCGCTGATGTTGGTGATTTCCTTGAACTTTTGAATGATCTCCTCATTGCTTTTCTCCAATGGTTGTTTCGTACAAGCATCATAAAAGACATAGTCCTTAAAATGTTCATTACTGATGGTACGTGTAGGAATATAACTTCCTGTTCCAACGATTTTAGTATATAGCCGTTTTGTCATAATCCTATTTTCAGTGGCCTCGCGGACCTTGATAATTATATTGTTTTAGCTCAAACTCATTTCCATCGAATACCCCGTATGAAAAGTAATTGATCCAGTCTCCCAAATTGATGAACCGGCTGTTCTCGCCGATTGGACTATCCACCATCACATGCCGGTGACCGAATATAAAATAATCGAACTTCTCAGAGCGGAGAATTGATTCTGCAAAAATAAACATTCCTTCTTTAGTTGTACCCTTAAAATCTTCCCCCGAAATTCCCTTGGAGATTCTGGAGTGTTTGGACCAGCGGTGTCCAAATGAAAGCGACAAATTGGGATGAATTCGTGCAAACAACCATTGAAGGGTTTTGCTGGTAAACATCTTTTTTAAAAATAAATATCCTTTGTCTGACTGATCAAGTCCATCACCATGAGCGAGGAAAAACTTTTTGCCTCCAAGTGTGGTTTTGTATTCATCCCGATGCAGGATTACCCCCAATTCTTTTGGCAGGTAATCGAACACCCATACGTCGTGATTGCCGGTAAAAAAATGAACTTCAACGCCAGAGTCCGCGATTTCGGCTATTTTACCCAAGGTTCGGGTAAATCCTCTTGGGACAACAGTCTTGTATTCAAACCAAAAATCAAAAATATCTCCCATCAGAAATAAATGCGAAGCATCTTCTTTTATTTCGTTCAACCAGCCTACAAATGCCAGTTCTCGCTCCCTGTTATTTTTTAATGCGGGAGCTCCTAAATGAATATCCGATATAAAGTATGCCTTCTTCAGCTGATTTTTCAAAACATCTTCCAATTGGTTCGCAATTAAGGGCGTAAATATAACAGCGAAATTGACAGCTTCAACCAAAAACTATCTGGGCTGAACATTTCAAATCATATTTACTTCATAAATCTATTATTTGATCAGTCGGGCAACCGCCTGATCCAGTGAAGGCCCCCGCAGGTTTTTTGCAACAATCTGCCCTTGCCTGTCAACAATATAATTATACGGAATTTCATGGATATTGAACGTATTCAGCACCTTGATACTGCCCTTCATATCCCCCACATTGATCCACGAAAGCCCGTCCTGCTTGATGGCATGCTCCCAGAAACTGCGGTCGGTATCGATACTTACCTGGTAAATTTCAAGTCCTTTTGATTTGTATTTACTGTAAAGTTCCCTTAAGGCCTCGTTCTGAATGCGAGAGGTAGCATCCTTTGCCGACCAAAACTGGATCAATACGATCTTTCCCAAAAACGATGAAAGAGCGACCTCCTTCCCACCCAAATCGGGCAAAATGATATCCGGAGAATTGGTACCGTTTTGCGAGATAAACTCCTGCAGTTTTTTGTTTTTCTGCTCATTCATCAGGCGGATCGTGTTGGCATAAAGCGCCTTCACATGTTCCGATTTGGGAAACATGGTATTCAGGGCTGATGCTGCCACTTTCAATGATTGCAGGTCCTGAATCACATAGTTTGAGTCGTCAAACTTCTGGTAAAGTGCCAGTACGGAGGACATGGAGAATGGATGTTTCTGAACAAAAGCCGTTGAATATTCAATCTGGCTTCTTTTGATGTCGGCCAATTCCTGGTCCCACCTGACTTTTTGCAGTTGGTAATCTTCGCGCTTTCCGAAAACAACCATCCTGGAACGAATGGAGTCAATCTTGAGTTTGGTCTTCGTCAGGTGGTTGTTTAACTCCTGCACAAGCAGCGAGCCCGGCGATCCTTCCACGATATAATCGCGTGATAGATTGGCAGCATCACCATACACTTTTATTTTTTCGGTTGAATCAACCAACAAGGTTACAAAGTTATTGTCCTTCAGGCGCAGCAAATAGAAATTAGGGAAACTGGTCTTGCCCTTGAAGCTGAAAGAGCCGTCTTTATTAATTTTCACCGAATCAATCGGGACACTGGAGGCCACTTTCAATTCATCCATGTAAAGGTATTTACCTTCCGCGTTGGTAATCTTGCCGCTGATTTCAAACCCATTGGGTTTATGACAGGCCACCACCATCACTGCTATCAAAAGTATAACCGGGAATATTTTTTTCACTGTCGAAATTTAAATGGGTCAATATCGGGCATAAAAATAATCATTTCACTCTCATAAACCGCTCTATTTATCAGGTTTTGAAACCCACAAAACCTGAATTGGCCAATTTATTTCACTTTTGACCCCCGAAACGAGCCATGAGCATGGCTACCCGAAAAGCAAAATGTCAATGGGCAAGTTCAGCGGATCGATATGGTCAAGCTTTGTGGCCATAAAAAAAGCAATTATTTTCCATATGAATTAACTATTTTTGGAACAAATTCTAACACCCCGCTTGTGGAGATACACAGAGACCTCGAAAGTTTTCATGCCCAGAACCCGGTTTTGACCATCGGCACCTTTGACGGCGTCCACCTGGGACACCGCAAAATTATTGCCGCCCTCTGCCATCAGGCAAAGGTGATGAATGGTGAATCTGTCATTTTTACCTTCGATCCACATCCCCGAAAAGTGGTGGCCCCCGAGGAAGCCAGCTTGCGCCTGCTCACTACGTTGGATGAAAAAATTACCTTGTTTGAGCAATCCGGTATTGATCACCTCATTATTTATCCCTTCACCCCTGAGTTTTCACGCCTGAGTTATGAAGAATTCGTGGAGCAGGTGTTGGTTGATCAGATCCATCTAAAATTCCTGGTCGTTGGTTACGATCATAAATTTGGGAAGAACCGCCAGGGAGATTTCGAATTTCTTCAAAAGTGTGCTGAACGGTTTGATTTCCAGATTGAAAAACTCGATGTACTGCTGATGAACGAAGCCAGCGTGAGTTCAACCAAGATCCGAGAAGCCATTCAACGGGGTGATTTCGAGACGGCCAACGCCTTTTTGGGCTATCCCTTTACACTCCACGGAACAGTGGTTGAAGGGCAGAAGCTGGGGCGAAAAATCCAGTTCCCCACAGCCAATATTGATGCTTCAGACCCCGATAAAATCATTCCCGGCTATGGAGTGTATGCCGTTCAAGTCAATGTAAGGGGGGAAACCTACCATGGAATGCTGAACATCGGCAGCCGTCCAACAGTCAATCACAATGCCGATCACCGCACCGTTGAAGTAAATATTTTTGATTTTGACGCTGACATATACGGTGAACCCATTGAAGTGACATTTTTTAAAAAACTGAGGGAAGAACAAAAGTTCGCCTCATTGGATGCTCTGAAAGATCAACTGGCTAAAGATAAGGCAAATACCTTGGGATGGTTTGAGCTCAATGGTTCTGAAACAGAATGATCATCTGGCAGATAAAAAATTTACTTCTTGTGTAAAAATATATTATAATTGATGGATTTTATTACATGAAATCAGCCAATTGTTCCTACCTTGCGCATTGTTATTCCAAAAAACCATGAAACCAACCGCTATGAAATTATTTTCAAATATACCCCTTTGGGCATTGTGCCTGTTGCTGGTAAGCAACCTGTTTTTGAGTTCCTGCAAAAAAGACAAAGATGAACCTGCAGCTGTCCCTGCTCCATTGATCGCTACTGCTAAATACTATGACTCAAATGGTGATTTAGACTATACTGATTTCTATCAATATGACGATCAAGGCCGTTTGACTAAAATGGAGAGCACCGATGGTTATCTTTTAACGATGGAACATACCCCATCTGCTGTTACGGTAAGTGAATCCCAGAATGGTGGAATGGCGGTCGTTTCTTATGTCGAGTTGGATAGCAAAGGTTTAGGCACATCAATCACTGTCAATGACACTGAAAACCAATCAATTTTCTTTTACGACAGTAAGGGCTACCGTGAATCAGCCTCCTTAACGACTACCGAATGGATTACCAACGACACTTATACTGTTTCTGATGGAAATTATGTGACGATCCTTTCAACGGAGCTGCCGAACGCTGAAAAATCAGCTTTCACAAATCAGGTCAACCCCATCAAACATTCATTCCTGTCAGCTTTGTTACAAAAAAGAATTTCCATGGGAAACAGTCTTAAATCGGCCGCTACCTACTTCAGCATCAAATCTTCCTATGTGTTTTATTTGGATAAAGCAAATACCATCGATTCCGAAAACAGGGGTATCCTATTTTTGGGTAAACAAAATAAGAATCCAATCAAGCAGCAAATCAAAATCTTTACCTATTTCAACGAGTCAATAATGCCTCAAACCATCACTCATACCTATGAGTTTGACACCAAAGGCAGGATCAGCAAAGATTCATCCAGCGAGGATTATTTTACCCTTTATACATATGTTGACTGACCGTTCGTATAAATTACCTGATTTGATTATCTTTGCCTCAAACATTAAAATTCAGAAATGACAACAAAAACACTTGAACAACTGGCCTATAAGGTGGCCGATATGTCCCTTGCGAGCTTCGGGCGAAAAGAAATCGAGATTGCAGAAAAGGAAATGCCCGGACTGATGTCTGTCCGAAAAAAATATGCTGCGGCCAAGCCGTTGAAAGGGGCCCGCGTGATGGGTTCACTTCACATGACCATCCAAACGGCCGTATTGATTGAAACCTTGGTTGAACTGGGCGCCGATGTTCGTTGGTGCTCTTGCAACATTTTCAGCACCCAGGACCATGCCGCTGCCGCCATTGCTGCCGCCGGAATCCCTGTTTTTGCCTGGAAAGGCGAATCCCTTTCTGAATACTGGTGGTGTACCGAACGGGCCCTCGATTTTGGAAACGGCCTTGGCCCAACACTCATCGTGGATGATGGAGGTGATGCCACTGTGATGATCCACCGCGGTTATTATGCCGAAAGGGACGCCTCAATTTTGGATGTGCCCGTTGATGCTGAAGACGAACGCGAACTGAACAATGCACTGAAAGAAGTATTGGCTTTCGATCCCCAGCGCTGGAGCCGCCAGGCCCCCTTGATCAAGGGTGTTTCTGAAGAAACTACCACAGGGGTTCACCGTTTGTACCAGATGAAAAATGAAGGCAAACTGCTGTTCCCTGCTTTCAATGTGAACGATTCAGTGACCAAGTCAAAATTCGACAACCTGTATGGATGCCGCGAATCACTGGCCGATGGCATCAAACGTGCAACCGATGTCATGATTGCAGGAAAAGTGGTTGTCGTTGCAGGCTACGGCGATGTGGGCAAAGGCTGTTCACACTCCATGCGCAGCTACGGAGCCCGCGTGATTGTCACCGAAATTGATCCCATCTGTGCCCTACAGGCAGCCATGGAAGGTTTTGAAGTAAAAACCATGGAAGATGCCGTTTCAGAAGGAAATATCTTTGTCACCACTACCGGTAACAAGGACATCATTACTGCCGAGCACCTGGCTGCCATGAAAGATCAGGCCATTGTATGCAACATCGGCCATTTCGACAACGAGATACAGGTACTGAGCCTGGAAAGCTGGCCTGGTGTGCAGAAAACAAACATCAAACCACAGGTTGATAAATATACTTATGCCGATGGACATTCCATCTTCCTTTTGGCCGAAGGCCGACTGGTAAATCTTGGCTGTGCAACAGGTCATCCTTCGTTTGTCATGTCCAATTCATTCACCAACCAGACATTGGCACAACTCGAGCTTTGGCAAAAAGATTACGCCGTTGATGTGTACCGCCTGCCCAAATACCTCGATGAAGAAGTGGCCCGTTTACACCTTGAACAATTGGGCGTTAAACTGACTGTTTTGACTCCCGACCAGGCCGACTACCTTGGAATTTCTGCAGCAGGACCTTACAAACCTGACCATTACAGATATTAAAAATTACCGAAAGATTGAACCTGAAATATGCGTTCAATTTTTTGTTCATACCTATTAAAAAGGAGCCCATCAGGCTCCTTTTTTTGTTTGAACCCATTTGATCCGGGCATTCAATTGGATGAATCTTTCATTCTGGCATTCACCCTTATCAATCCTTTCATTTACCAAAAAGTGGTTTGCATTTTATCCTTATCCAATCAGTCTTTCAATCACCCTGTAAAGGGCTGCTGTGTGCTACCTCTTTTCTGATACCTTTCTGATACCCATTTGATACCTTTCTGTAAGGTAGGGTTACAGAAAGGTATCAGATGGGTATCAGATGGGTATCAGATGCTAGGGTGGACACAGCGCTCCGGTGACAGGAGAAAAGCAGTGAACTAAAGTATTGCAGGGCTTGCTGAAAAACCTATAGACTGGTTTCTCAGCCAGCCCTGCAATACAAGCTTTCCGACGAAGCCAGCTCGATGACACCTTGACCTGGTCAGGGGATGAAAATAAAGAGTTTCCTGGAAGTTGGAGAACCAGCAAAGATCTGGGCTCCAGCATGGACCCGGAATCAGGTGAACTGGGTCCGTACGATGGTCAATACGTACAAAACAATTCAGCAAACAGGTCTTACACATTCACCAGTCACTTTCGGGGAAGGAGCTGATGCTTGGCCTACAATAAAACCCACAGGCTTTAAATTGGTTAATTTCTGACACTGATCAGGCTACCTGAAAAAGTAGTCTGGTACTGTTTCAGGGGCTCGGTGGCCGGACCTTTGATGGGGCTGCCGTTGGCAGAAAATAGAATAAACTGAGACCCACACTTAGGGCAGGTAGCCACACCCGTACCTTCTTCGGCAACAACGCTGTAAACGGCCGGGAGATCATAGGTGCAGGCGGCATCGTAAGCCAGGAAAGGATTTGAACTATCAGCCAGATCATGAAAAACAATGATACCGCCAAAACCGCCATTGACCTTAAAAAATCCTCCGATGGGGTTCAGTTCGGTCCTGTTGGCAAGATTAATATCCAGATAGACGCGCACATAGGGAACCACCGAGTTGTAATCATCCTTGCATCCATTGATACCGGCAAGAACAAAAAAGCAAATGAGGATTGTTTTTAATCCTTTGTCGAAATACTGATTCATTTTATGTATCTTTAATCTTTCAATTAGAACAAAGAAAAGGACAAAATATTTTATTCTATCAAAAATGGAAGATTATATATTTTTAATCATCGCCGTTGTCATTTCTATTTTTGCGGCCATCAACAAAAATACGAAGAATAAAATGGCCCAACAACCTGTTGAAGAAGCAAATGCCAAACATAGGAATTTTTTCATGGATCAATTGCAGGGGGAAGATTTCCTGGAAGAACCCGAAGAAGTGAAAGCTCCTCCCAAGAGGGCTCAGCCGGCTCCTGCAAAGGTGAACTTTAAAAGTAGCAGCGACCTCCAGAAAGCATTGGCTTACCAGCTGCCCCGCTTCAAGAGTACCCTTCCAGACCGGCCCAAACATCAAACCATTGTATCGACCAACCGGCTCAAAAAAGAAGAAGAGGCGTTCGTTGAGACAGAAGAAACACCGAGTTACCTGGAAGATTTTTCATTGCGCAAGGCCATAGTTTATTCTCAAATCCTGGAACCAAAATTTTAATCAGAAAGTAGAAAACCTTGGATTCAGGGAGCCGGATAAACACCAGTTCCAGATTTTAACAAATAAGACAAAGGGATGAACTTTTTCTTAATCAGATAATTAATTGTTTTATAAATCTTGCTATTCGTAAAGATTAAAAAATTTTATAAATTTGTAGCACGAAAGAGTTCCGCAATCGCCGGAATTCTTTTTTGTTTTAATATAGTTTTAATAAAGAAGGAGAAAACCATGGGTAAGGTTACTTATATTACAGAAGAAGGACTTCGGAAGATGAAGGATGAATTGGATCGTTTGACCAAGATTGAGCGTCCTGCGATTTCAAAAGCAATTGGTGAAGCCATTGAAAAAGGTGATATTTCGGAAAACGCCGAATATGATGCAGCAAAAGATGCCCAGGGAATGTTGGAAGCCAAGATTTCGGTATTGAGCGAGAAAATTGCTTCCGCCAGGATTATCGATGAATCAAAGATTGATATCTCCTGTGTTCAGATGCTGAATAAGGTTACCATTCGGAACAAGAACAACAATTCGACTATGCAATATGTCATTGTCTCGGAACCGGAAGCTGACCTTAAAATCGGCAAAATATCTATCCAGACTCCCATAGCCAAAGGCTTGATGGGGAAAAAAGTGGGGGATGTGGTTGAAATCCAGGTGCCCTCAGGAAGAATACAATTCGAAATTGTAGATATTGCCATGTAATAAACGAGCAAAATGGCCAGCTTATTTACCAAAATTGTAAACGGAGAAATACCCGCCTGGAAAGTGGCAGAGGATGAAAACTTCCTGGCCTTTCTGGATATTTTCCCTGTGGCCAAAGGTCACACGCTAGTGATCCCCAAAAAGGAAGTCGATTACCTGTTCGACCTGGACGATGAAACATACGTGGGATTGCAGTTGTTTGCCAAAAAAGTAGCTCTTGGCATCCAAAAGGCCATTCCTTGCAAAAAGGTAGGGGTCATGGTCTTAGGGCTGGAAGTACCCCATGCCCACATCCATTTGGTGCCGATGCAAACGGAAGCCGATTTGCTTCATTTCTCCAAAAAACTAAGCTTCAGCAAAGAAGAAATGGCGGAGATTACAGCTGCGATCGCGAGGGAAATCGGGGGAGCTTAAGGTTTTAAGACTTGAGCATCCGCATGGGAGGTTAGAAATAAGTCATCATTAAAATACAGATCCCGGGAGACCGGGATTTTTTTTTATCCGTATCCAACAGAATCTTGTATTCATGAGACCCTTTTTTAACCTTAGGGAATTCATATCAATAAAACACCCTCATATCCCGAGTACTCCCTTCCCGCCAGGGGATTAGCAGAATGACTTGAAATAAAAGGCGACTTTATGATTTAGCAATAAATTTTAATTATATTTGGTCTAAATAAGACATGACAAATGTCATGTCCTGTTGCGCCTTGTGTGTCGTTTCAAAAATCCAGGAAAATAAATTACTGCCAACACACAAAGCTGTCACCTTTCTTAAAAATTGAATTAATTATATGATTCCAATCTTTAGAAAACTACGAAAACAAATGGCAGCAGACAACAGACCCATGCAATATTTAAGATATGCCATCGGCGAAATCGTACTGGTTGTTATTGGGATTTTGATAGCCTTGCAGATCAACAACTGGAATGAGGTACAAAAGGTAAAGGCCAAAACACGAACTGTTTTTATAGAAATCTTAAAAGACTTAGACAAGGACATTCTTCAAGTAAACGAAAATATTGATCATTTGGAAGAAAAAGATTCCTTGTTAGACAGGGTACTTTCCAAAGTTGTTACCGCTAAAGAAATTCTTTCTATGGGAAAGTACAGGAGTTTGATAACTTCATATACTACTACAACGATCAACACCAAGGGTTATGAAAGTTTAATGGAACTAACTTCTAATTTACCCGATGATTCCTATCGTGATGAAATTGAACAAATTAAATCTCTTTATGAGGTCACTAAAATAAATTTGGACAGATCTGGCAATGCTGTTGCAAGTTTTTCGAAAAAAACCATGGAAAAATACTCTGACAACTATGCCTGGTTTAGTGCCTATGAGAATCCCCAAAAAGAGGAAATTGCTTTTTTCTTAAACAATCCCTTTTACTTAAACGATGCTTATACCTATCGAATTTATTCCACAGGGAATTATTTAAGAGATTTATATGTATTTAAATATGATGCCGCTTTATGCTATCAGGCCATACACAAAACGCTTGCCCTAACGGATACATTACCTAAATATATTGGCTTTGTTTTACCTACCCAGCCTAAAGTTTGGAATAAGTTTCTTGGACATTATAAAATGGAGGGCACAAATCAAGATAAAAGAGTTGAATTTAAGCAAATGGACAACAATATGTATGAAAGTTCAGGTTCAAGATTTTTGATGATTTCAGAAAATACATTTATTTCAATGTATGGAAAGCGTAAAACTTATGTTTTCGAATTAGATGAAAATCATACAGCCAAAGGTTTTAATGTTTTGAAAAACAAGGTGATTATTCAACATTGGAAAAAGTATGAAGAAATTAAATGAAAGTAAGCCACCCATTTTTCATTCAAATTAATTCTACTTTGACCGATTATTTTACCCGGTCAGGATTCTTCTTTACAAAATCGCCCCAGCTTTTGATTCCTGATTTGGTAACAGGGTTGCGCATTTGGAGATAATGGCAAACGGCAACGGCAACGGCATCGGTAGCATCCAATTCTTTGGGAAGGGTATCGAGGGTAAACATGTTTTTGAGGAAAAAAGCCACTTGTTCTTTGGCAGCACGACCCATTCCCGTAATGGATTGCTTCACTTTCAGGGGCGCGTATTCAGCGACAGGGATGTTGCGGCTCAAGGCCAGTCCCATGACAATACCCTGGGCACGTCCCAATTTAAGCATGGCCTGGATATCTTTCCCGAAAAAAGGAGATTCGATGGCCAGTTCGTCAGGCTGCAATTCATCCAGGAGCAAAACGGTACGATCAAAAATGCGTCTTAGTTTCTCATAGTGGTCAATGGTTCCGGTAGTTTTGATCACGCCCACCTGCAGGATGCGGGGTTTGTTGGCCACTATTTCAATCAATCCGTAGCCCATCACATTGGTTCCGGGGTCAATACCTAATATTTTAATTGGTTTTTTTTCCATGAATAAATTGTAACTTCCAATTGATAAAGTTGAATCCACTCCGAAAAGTAAAGTTTAATGGGATAGTTTAAAGTTGAAGGTTTAAAGTTTAAAGTTACGTGCCGATCAGGGAGCTGTTGTAAAGTGTAATGTGTTCATTCGCAGCAATGATCGGCACGTAACTTTAAACCTTAAACTTTGAACTTTAAACTATTCAAAGTAAATAGTCTTGTTGGAGTGGACTCAAAGTTAATGTTTTTGTTGAAACCAGATGCCTGAAATAATAAATCCCAACCCAATGAAGGTCGTCAAATAAATGGTCTCGCCCAGGATAAAATGGATAAAGATCAGCGACAGGAAAGGGGACAGGAAAGTGAGGTTGCCCATTTTGGCATTATTTTCGCTCAATTGCATGGCTTTCATCCACAAAATATAGGTTATCCCCAATTCGAACAGTCCGATATATACAGCCGCCGGTATACCCTTCGGATCGGGCAATTTGAAATCTGTAAAAAGAAATGCGGTGATCAACAGGTAAACGAATCCAAAAGCAAAGTTCCAGAACAGTTTGAATATTTCTTCCCGTTTATCGAGAACGCTCAGAATCCAAAAGAGGGACCAAATTACGCTGCTTCCAATAGCCAGCAAGGCTCCGGTGACATTGGTACTGGCCATTCCCGCAAAACTTCCCTGGGACGAAATAAACACCACTCCTACAAAGCTTATCAAAATGGCAATGATATTGCGGATAGTAATTTTTTGTTTGAGCAAAGGTGCAGAAAGCAATGCCAGGGTGAGTGGCCATATCATGTTCAGCGGTTGTGCGACCTGTGCTGGCAGAAGGCTGTAGGCCTGGAAAAGGATCAGGTAATAGGCAAAAGGATTCAAGGCCCCCAGCAGGGCCGACTTTCCCAACCCTGACCAAGATACAGTCAACAATTCTTTCAATCGACCCTGAAACAGGATGACAATCAGAAAGATGAGCAACGAAACTGCAGCAGCAGTTAAAATCAGGTACAGGGGTGAAAGAGTTTTAAGCCCTATTTTGAAGGCAGTGGCAACTGTTGACCAGAGCACAACTGAAAGCAGAGCATAAATATAGGCTTTCGAGAGTTGTCTCATTTCCTGGGTGATTTTCCTTCCAGAATCAACTTTTCTTTCTGGTCTTGAGAGTTGGGTTGAACATCAGAATTGGTAGACTCCTGCATTTTTCGATATGCTGTCCGCGCATCGACCACGTAAACACTTCCAGGATAGTCGGTCAGCATTTTCTTATAGAGTTTCATGGCCTCCTCCTTCCTGTTCAGCCTGGTTTCATAAAGGGTAGCCAATTGAAAAAGGGCATCGTCAGCCAGCATGTCCCAACTGTTGTCTTTCACGATGGAAGCCAGCAAAACGGCTGCCTCTTCATATTTTCCTTCTTTCTGAAAAATACTGGCTTTGCGGAAGTTTACATCATCAGTCAATGAACTAAACTCATACAATTGATTGATCGAATCGAGCACAGCCAAGGCTTCGGGGTAATGGTTGCGGAACAAATGCAGGTCGGCACGTGCGAACATTTGAAGCGGAGTGGCAGTGGAGTCTGTATCGAGGTTTTCACTGATAAAAAGGGCCAGCTCCATGGCATCGTTGGCAATCAACTTCGATGTACTGGCTTTTAGAACATCCAACTGGGCCTTGGTCCACTTGAAATTGCCCATATAATAACCCAGCTTTGCCTTTTTGAACTTCACATCGTCGCCCAGCGGATTGTTCTTATTGCTTTCAATGACCTGCGAATAGGTTATCACAGCATCCCACAATTCGCCCGAGTAAACGTAAGTATCTGCTAATTCTTCCTTTAGCATGGTCATTTGCTGCTGATTGATTTTCGGCAAAGCCAGTGCTTCGGTTAAAATCCTGGTGCCTTCGGCAGGCTGATCAAGGTAGAAAGTCAATAAATGTGCATATTCAGTCTGAAGCGCAGTGGTCTCAGCCGAAATGCCCAAAATGGTAAATGTCTGTAAAAATTGTTCTTTCAACTCACGGGCACGGGGCAGATCCATGATACCCGCAGCCACGAAACGCTCGTAGTACATGTGCATCCTTTCCTGGCTGGCCAGGTCGTAGTATTCACCTTTTTTACCCTTGCCAACCAGGTAATCGTAGGCTTTGACTGCCTCGTCAAAATCTTTGTTAGTAGCCGACACATTGGCCATTGCGAAGATATTGCCATCCTCCTGGCCGGTACGTTTGTCAAGCGAAATGGCTTGCCGGGTGGCAGCGGTAAAGTTTTTATCCTGTATGAACAACCAGATCAGCAGCCGGGTGTATATGATTTGCCCGGGTTCCTGCTGGATACGCTTCAGGACATAGGATTTCATCTGTGTACTGATTTCATGATCATTGTCGATGGCCAAAACAGATTGAAGGCTGCTTTTCACAATCTCAATATTGGTTTCTTTCTGTTTGGCCCACTCCAGGTATTCTTTCAGCATCAGGTCGTAGTTGCGGATATAATAATAAATCCGGGCAAGTTCGTAGTTATACAAAGCTGGATTTCCCGCCCTGGCTGTAAGATAAACCTTTTCAGCATATTCAAATTCGCGCCTATTGATAAACTGGTTCGACAGGTTCTGGAATTCTGCAGGATTGTTGGAAATGGACTCAATAGCCTTGTCATACAACTTCATGGCTTCCCCGTTCTGTCCCTGTGCTTTTTTCACATAGCCCCACTGCACGTACCAATAGGAGTCAGCTGAATTGCCACGCAGCCCTTTCTTAATGGTCTTCTCGGCTTTGTCGAAATCCGGGATGCCCAATAAACAATCGAGGTAAATGGTCAGATAACCTTCTGATTTGGTGGTAGTGTAAAGCTGTTCGTACAATTCGGCAGCTTTCCCAAACTCCTTGTTCTGGTAGTACTGGCTGGCCAGAATAGACATGTTTTGAATATCTTGTGCCTGTCCACAAACGATCATGGGCGCCAACAGAAATATGATCCAGACCAAAGTCTTCATTCAGGCAATTTTGAATTGAACTACAAAAATAACAATCAAAAGCTTTCATGCAGGGTAATTTGGTTTAAAGTTCAAGGTTTAAAGTTTAAAGTTACGTGCCGATCGATGATTACCCATCCGTTAACTTTAAACTTTTAAGTTGTATCAGAATCGGCACGCAACTTTAAACTTTAAACCTGGAACTTTAAACTCTTCCAATTTAAAGCGTAATTTTGCACAAATTTGTTTCCCATGACTGCAGAGATGAAAGGAAGAGAGCGGCTTCCGCGATGGATGAAAATGCAAATGCCCAAGGGTGAAAGCTATTCAAGGGTGAAGAATCTGGTGGGGCAACATCAGCTCCACACCATTTGTACCAGTGGTAATTGCCCCAATATTGGCGAATGCTGGAACCGTGGAACGGCTACCATTATGATCCTGGGTAATATTTGTACCCGTAACTGCAAGTTCTGCGGTGTAACAACCGGGAAGCCTCTCCCACCCGATCCTCTGGAACCAGGGCGCATAGCTGAATCGGTGCGTGTGATGCAACTCAAACATGCTGTGATTACCTCCGTTGACCGGGACGACCTGCCTGATCTGGGTGCAGGGTTTTGGGCCCAGACCATTGTCGAGGTGAAAAAGCTGAACCCTGGCACCAGCATTGAGGTATTGATTCCCGACTTTCAGGGGAAGGCAGCATTGATTCAGAAAGTGATTGAAGCGGCCCCGGAAGTGATTTCGCACAACATGGAAACCGTTGAAAGGCTTACCCCGCAGATCCGCAGCGCTGCCAAATACCGCACCAGCCTGGAAGTGATCCGCCAGATTGCCTCCTCCGGTATTGTAGCCAAATCAGGCATTATGCTGGGCTTGGGTGAAACAGAGGAGGAAGTAATTCAGGTAATGGACGATCTTCGTTCAGTGGGCTGCAAAGTGATGACCATTGGGCAGTACCTGGCGCCAACGCTCCATCATATCCAGGTGGTGGAGTATATTACTCCCGAACAGTTTGACCGCTACCGAACAATTGGGCTCGAAAAGGGTTTCTCTTTTGTGGAAAGCAGTCCGCTGGTTCGTTCATCCTATAGGGCGGATGCACATGTCAATGCATGAAGTGAAGTATGACAAATAAATTCAGTAATTTTGGAATCAGACTAAGATTAAAAGTTATGCCTGAAATTTTTAGAGAATATGGATTTGTTTTCTTTTTCTATGCCAACGAAGGACAAGAACCTATGCACGTCCATGTAAGAAAAGCAGGTGGCTTTGCAAAGTTCTGGATTGAACCCATTGAACTGGAATTTGCTCAGGGGATGAAAGTTTCAGAACTGAAAATGGCTGAACAACTTATTATTGAGCATTCAGAATTAATTAAAAATAAATGGCATGAAATACATGGTAGCTGAATTGATGTTTACCGCTGAAAAGGCATGGTACGAAAATGGGATGATTTGTATGATTCTTTCAGATAAAAAGGAGATTCGTTTCCCAGTAACGCTAAATGAAAAATTGAGAAATGCTACAAAATCACAAGTCAGTAATATTGAAATAATTTGTGTTGGGACAGGATTGCATTGGCCTGATTTAGATGAAGATTTATCAGTAACCGGTATTCTGGAAGGCAAGTACGGAAAAGTTTAGATTTAGAAACATCTCAAATTACAAATGGCCAATTTCAATTACGAAGACCTCGGTCTGAAAGACTATAAAGAATGCTGGGATTACCAGGAAATCCTCCACCAGCAAGTGGTTGATGATAAGCTGGCCAACAAGAAAAGCAGCGCGCTTAATCGTTTTTTGCTCGTAGAACATCCCCACGTATATACCCTTGGGAAGAGTGGCGACGAGCACAACTTACTGATCAACGGTGATTTTCTAAAGAAGATTGATGCCGTCTATTACAAGATCAATCGTGGGGGCGACATTACCTATCACGGCCCCGGGCAACTGGTAGGATACCCGATCATCGATTTGGAAAACTACAAGATCGGGGTAAAGGATTTCATCTTCAAAATGGAACAGGCCATCATTCAAACCATTGCTGAATATGGGTTGGAAGGCTCATTGAAAGATGGGGCAACAGGTGTTTGGCTGGATGCCACGGTTCCGGCCAAGTCCAGAAAGATCTGTGCCATTGGCGTTCGCATCAGCCGGTATGTTTCCATGCATGGTTTTGCCCTGAACGTCAATACCGACATGCGCTATTTCAACTACATCAATCCCTGTGGGTTCATTACCTACGGGGTTACGTCGATCGAAAAAGAACTGGGCCGCAAGATCGACCTTCAGGAAGTGAAAGAGATTGTAAAAGAGAAATTTAATGCAATCTATTAACCCGCGTGCTCTCTAAGCATAGGTCGAGCAACTACTTTATAAAATTGGTTTAATACTGTCAAGGGTACAAATACCCTGGGCATTCCCGAAAACCGACAATTCTGTCCTGTCAAAACCTGAATGGTCTCAAATACAGGACCCTTCCTTCGCTTTACCCTGAAGTCTTCGCATCTATAGTATCCATCCCAAAAGATGGGCTACCAAATTCTCACAAGCTTTTTTGACATGCCAAGCAAGCCCCTTTAATCAAGCTTATAACAATAAATTTTGAGTTGCCCGATACTTGAGTTATTCGAAGATTATTCGAAGGTTATTCGAAGGTTATTCGAAGATGGTTCGATCATATTCGAATAATCTTTGAATAAGTTTCGAATAAGATTTATATAAGCTTCGAATAACCCAGGTACCCGGCATCTGGCCTAAGCCTGTATTTTGCATACCTATGGCTGTTCTTAGGCAAACCACTGTAGGGTATAAAAATCAATACATTCAAAGACACACCCGCTCATCCCCCCGGGCAGTGGGAGGAAAATAGGATCAGCGGAGAAAAACATGGTCAATGAGAAAACAAAACATCTGGTAAATATTCCACCTGTGACAAGTGAGCCTTGTCGGTTTGTCGGCATTGAAGTGTACGAACGGATATAAAAAAGGAAAGCAGGTATAAAACCTGCTTTCCTTTTCCATCACTCGTCTCAAAAACTTGATCCCTCAAGTTCCAACCTTTATTTTTAGCTTAATAGTGCTTTCACTTTATCCGAAATGTCTTTACCATCAGCCAGTCCAGACAGCTTTTTGGAAGCTAATCCCATCACTTTGCCCATTTCCTTGATACTTGTAGCACCCGATTCAGCAATAATTGATTGGATGGCTTCGGTTAATTCCGCCTCCGACATCTTTTGGGGAAGATAGGTTTCAAATACTTTTACCTGGAACATTTCATGCTCATACAAGTCATCCCGGCCTTGTTGCTTATAGATAATGGCCGATTCGGTTCCCTGTTTGGCCAGTTTCTGAATGATCTTCAGGGCTTCGGGATCGGATAATTCGCCCGTTCCACCTTCGGCTGATTTAGCTTCCAGCATTACTTTTTTAATTCCGCGCAAAGCTTCGAGTTTTTCCTTTTCACGGGCTTTCATCGCGTTCATAATGTCACTACTTATCTGGTCGAATAGATTCATCGTCTTTTTGTATTAATCAACGTTATCGTGCAAAAATGAATTATTGTCCCGCAAAACTACATTATTATTTTCATCGGGAGAAATCGTAAAACGAGAAAGCTTTTCCTCAACTTTTTTTTTGAATCCTGAAAAGCGGAGATTTTTTCTGCGGTAAGCGGGAATATTCTCCAGCTCATCCACTGCTTCTTCCGATGTTTGGGTATAATCAACAGGTTCCTCAACTTCGTTGTAAGATTCCTTCTTTGGATTATTTCCATACAAGCCTTCGAATTCATCATACACGCTGGTATTCATTTCAAACTCAAAAGTCTTTTGCTTGACATTCTTCGAGCCATACAATTCGTTCTCAACGCTGGTCTTTGTTTCAGACTTTACTGCAGGGGCAGATTCCGGGGCATCATCGTTCAGGATGTGGTAGGTTTTTTCCTGGTTTTTATTCATGGCCATTTCAGGGATGCTGCTGGTGCTGAAACCGGTAGCAATGATGGTGACCGAGATCTTATCGCCCAACGATTCATCCACTCCATTACCCCAGATAAGGTCTGCCGAGTTTCCAGCCTTTTCCTGAATAAAATCAGTGATTTCACCAATTTCATCCATGGTAATTTCATCCGAACCGGAGGTAATGTTGAGTAAAATATTGCGGGCTCCCAATATATCATTGTTATTCAACAGGGGTGAATTCAGGGCCTCTTCAACGGCTATAATGGCCCGATTAACTCCCGATGCGATGCCTGTTCCCATCAAGGCTACACCACTGTTGCGCATCACTGTTTCGACATCGGCAAAGTCTACGTTGATGTATCCCGGAACAGTAATAATTTCAGCAATTCCTTTGGCAGCGGTGGCCAGAATATTATCGGCCTTTGCAAATGCATCGGAGATTTTGAAATCGCCGTACATTTCGCGGATACGTTCATTGTTGATCACCAGCAGAGAATCGACATGAGCCTCCATGGCAGCAATCCCTTCAACGGCTTGCTTGATACGACGGCGACCTTCATTGCGGAAAGGAATGGTTACAATCCCGACGGTCAGGATGCCCAGTTCTTTGGCTGCCTGTGCAATCACGGGAGCGCCTCCGGTTCCGGTGCCGCCACCCATTCCGGCAGTAATGAAAACCATCTTGGTATTGTGGCCTAAAATTAATTTGACATCTTCAATGTTTTCAATGGCAGCTTCACGGCCTGTTTCGGGTTTATTACCAGCTCCCCGGCCTTCGGTGAGCGATGATCCAAGCTGAACTTTAAACGGAACAGGACTGTTGACCAAGGCTTGTGAATCGGTGTTACAAACCATAAAATCCACATCACGAATTCCCTGGTGGTACATATGATTGACTGCATTTCCTCCACCACCCCCGACACCAATCACTTTGATGATAGAACCTGCATTGGCGGCAATATCAAAATTCATTATTTCGTTTGACATGATCTTATATTTTTTCGTGTTTATATTTCAATTTTACTGCATTTGATCCGATTCAGCCGAGTCTTTATCTTCAAAGAACTTAGAGAATTGCCGGGAAAACCAACTGTTCGTATCTTCGGGATTTGACTCTCCGGCAAATTCATTTTTCCTTTTGGTCTTCCGCTTTCCATTTTTCTCTTCATGAATCTTGAGCGGTTGATCCTCATTTAAAACCTCTCTTTTGGGGGCTTCCGGTTCAATCAATACCCCGAGTAATTCATCTTCCAGGTTGATTTCAAATCCATCTGTCTCCATCAGAAGTTCAACCACATCAGCCGGACGCTGAAATATGCGGTTAGGGTTCACATCAAAACCGGTCGCGATAATTGTGACACTTATCTGATCGCCCAGTCTCAGATCCATACCATTTCCCCAGATGATAGTTGCATCCTGACCTGCCGCATCCTGCAAATAATCAATGATTTCACCAATTTCACCCATGGTTATTTCCTGGGTTCCTGAAATGATATTCAGTAATATATCTTTGGTTCCTTTGATACTGCTGCTGTCGAGCAAAGGCGATTCGAGTGCCTGCTGAACGGCTTTCATGGAACGGCCTTCGCCGGTGGCAAAACCAGTGCCCATGAGAAACACCTCGCTGCCAGCCATTACAGTACAAACGTCAGCGAAGTCAATATTGATATTTCCGTGAAGGGTAATGATTTCGGCTACCCCCTTAACGGCCGTTGTGATAATATTGTCAGCCTTTTTGAACGCCACTGATGCCGTGAGGTTTCCATATATCTTATGCAGTTTCTCGTTGCTGATCACCAGCATACTGTCGACATGTTCTTTCAGTTTCTCGATGCCTGCCCGTGCCTGATCATATCTGCGTCTGCCCTCTGAGGGAGCAGGAAGGGTCACCACGGCAATGGTGAGAATGCCCAATTCGCGTGCAAGTTGTGCAATGACCGGGGCGGCCCCGGTTCCGGTACCACCACCCATTCCGGCGGTAATAAAGACCATTTTGGTGGTCCCTTCCAACACATTGCGAATGTCGTCCAGATTTTCGATGGCAGCCTGTTCGCCCTGTTCAGGCAAATTACCCGCACCCCGGCCTTCAGTCAAGGTCACGCCCAACTGAATGCGAATGGGTACCGGATTGTTTTGCATCGCCTGGGCGTCGGTATTGCAAATAATGAAGTCAACACCCACAATACCTTCTTCAAACATGTGTTTGACGGCATTACATCCACCTCCCCCAACACCAATTACTTTGATGATTGAAGAATTTGCATGCTCTATTCCGAAATTAAGTATTTCATCGATCATAAGGCAGACATGATTATATTAATAGCTAAGTCATTTCCGTATAGCGGTTATTCTTTACAAATCCTGATTCATTTCTGTATCGGCCTGGCTTTCTTCGAAAAAACCGATAACTCCCTGGACAATTCGTTTCTGCATCTTTTCAACAATTCCAGGCTCATTGGATTTAATCTTTATCTTTTTTTTCTTCTTTCCTACCTGGCCTTCTTCTTCGGCAGCCATTTTCAGAAGGCCCAAAACAGTAGAGAAGCGTGGATCATCCACTTCTTTTCGGGCTATAAAATTATTCAGGTTTGGCTTCCCTTTGCGGACATCAAAACCGGTTCGGAACTTAATTAGCTGGCCCAAGTTGGGTAGCAAGGAGGTTCCTCCTGTAATTACAATACCGGCACCCAGCTTATCAGCATATCCTGACTTCCTGATCTGATAGGCGAATCCATCCACGATCTCTTCCATGCGAGCCTGAATAATGTTAGCCAGACTTTTAAAAGATATCTGCCTGGGTTCCCAACCCTGAATGGGAATAGTAACCACTTTGTCATCGGGGGCAAAATCGGCAATGGCCTGACCAAACTGTACTTTGAGGGATTCTGCCTGTTTTACCGTAATTGAACAACCTTCTTTAATGTCGTGGGTAAGAACATTGCCGCCAAAGGGGACCATGGAAGTATAACAAAGCACGCCATCACAGAAGATAGAAATCTTGGTAGTTCCCCCACCAATATCTACCAATGCAACGCCGGCCTCCTTTTCATCTTCGGTCAATACGACTTCAGAGGAAGCAATCGGGTCAAGAATAGATTTATGAACAGTAATGAGACCCTTTTTGAAACAAGTGGTAATGTTTCTTAAATAAGCCTCAGGAGCGATATGAACTTTGAAAGTGCCTTCAATCTTTTCACCGATGGTGCCCACCGGACTGGTGATCCCGGTTTCACTATCAATGGTATAAAATTCAGAATTAATGTGATAAATGGACATTTCCTCCGGAATAATGATCTGACTGGCCAGTTCAGTCATTTGCAGAATATCGGATTCAGAAACAGAACGATCGCGGCCAATGGTTCGCTGGATACGCGTTGTAAGGGTGGTCAGGTGTTGGCCCGAAATATTGACAAAAATGGTTTCAATGGTCTGACCGCAATCCCTTTCCGCTTGGCTGACAGCGGCATTGACTGCTGCATAAGCCTCGTCAACATTGAGGACTACCCCTCGTTTGATGCCACGCGAAGCACTATGACCAAGGCCAATGATATGGATTTTATTGTCTTCCATTTTTTTACCGGCAAGGGCTACCACTTTTGTTGACCCGATGTCAACGGCTGCAAAAATTACTTCGTTCTTGTCCATAATTTATTTTTTTGTACAAACAACTTGGTTCTGAAATTTTACACTAATGGCTTTATATTTGTTCCAACCAAAATTTTTAAATCCTTGTTGGTAAACTGCTTTTAAATTTCTGAATTTCAATTCATAGTCTTCAGGTTTACCAAATTCGATCAGGTAATCGCCCACTTGAGGAATCAAAAGTAATTCTCCATTTGGTTGAACTAAAACCTGCTCAATTTGTGCTCTCCAGAATGGATCCTTGTTCACAAAATCAGCCATTTTCAACAAATTATTCTTTACTGTTTCGTCCGGAATAATACCAGAGGCAATCATAATCCGCTCGATATATTTGGATGAAACCGGAATTTTTATTCCTTGCATGTCCAGGTAATAATCCTCTGCTGCCGTTTTTAATCGCAGCACTGGTGTCCGTTCTCCTACATTGATGACCAGCTTCCCGTTGAAAGACAATCCATGTGCTTCAATTTTTCGATAGATTTCCACATCTTTCAAGGTGGTAAAGGTACTTAGCTTTGCTTCCAGTTTTTCAATATTAATATCCGAAAGTCGGTGACCGATAATCGGCTCCCCCGATTTTTCGATCATCCCCGTGATCTCCTCCTCGTCCATAAAACGGGGAGAATTTGGACTGATAAAGACCACAATTGTCTTGCACCTCGCCGCTTCCTTTTGACTGTAGGCAAAATAAATTGTAAATCCGACCACACCAGCCAGGCTCAACCATCCCAATATGACTAATATTTTTTTAATTATTTTCATTCTTCAATAATTGCTCCTTTACAGGTTGAACCAAGGTATCAATGTCTCCGGCACCCATCATCAGGACGATTCCCGGTTGAAATGAGCTCACCAGTGAGGTTAACTCATTTTTGTAGCACAATCGCTTGTTCCGATTCTGCATTTGATTAAAAATCAATTCCGAGGTGACTCCATCCATCGGAAGCTCGCGTGCCGGATAAATATCCAAAAGTACAATCTCGTCAAGCAAATCCAGACTTTGGGCAAACGATGCTGCAAAATCTTTAGTACGGCTATAAAGGTGCGGTTGAAATATGCCAGTTAATGTCCGACCTCTGTAAATATCCCTTACCGATTGGATTGTTGCTCTGAGTTCTTCTGGATGATGGGCATAATCATCAATGAGTACAAATTTTTCATTATTTAATTGAATATCAAAACGTCTTTTTACTCCTGAATAGGTTGCTAATGCATGGCGGATTTCATCCTGAGAAACGCCTGCCAGAATTGCCAAAGCCGAAGCCGCAACCGCATTCTCCACATTTAGGAGTCCAGGGTAATGGAGTACCAGTTTTTCAATTCTAATTTCCGGAGTCACTAGATCGAACTGATAAAAACCTTCTTTCAATGTTATATTTTCAGCACAAAAATCGGCACTTTCCGTAATCGAATAGTTGAAAATCTGTATGTTCTTAAGATCATCCCCTACAGATAGTCCTTTTTTCAACACCAATGAACCTCCTTGTCGAACCTGGCTTGCGAATAATTGAAAGCTTTCGATGACCTTTTCGTGCGACCCATAAATATCGAGGTGGTCAGCATCCATCGAGGTGATTACAGCCAATTCTGGTTTAAGCTGTAAAAACGATCGGTCAAATTCGTCGGCTTCTGCCACAATCCATCGACTGCCAGTATGGTCTATCAACAAATTGGTCTTGTAATTTTTTGAAATTCCACCCAGAAAGGCAGAACACCCGGTTGCTGAGGATTTTAGAATATGGGCAGTCATGGTAGATACCGAAGTTTTTCCATGGGTTCCGGCAACGGCAATGGTGAGTTGGCTGTTGCAGATAATTCCAAGGACTTCAGCCCGTTTGTGAATGCGAAAACCACGATCCATCAAAACATTCAATTCATGATGGGTGGAAGGAACTGCCGGGGTATAAACGATCAAGGAGTCAGCCACATTCAGTTCGTAAGGCAATAAACTGGGATTATCTTCGTAATGCACCGCAATTCCTTCCTTTTCCAGCTGAAGGGTCAATTCGGTGGAAGTACGGTCGTATCCGGAAACAGCGATGCCCTGACTCGCAAAATATCGTGCCAGAGCGCTCATCCCAATACCTCCGATACCCAGGAAGTAGGCTTGTTTTATATCTTCTAATTTCTGCATTTTACGTTTTTACAACTCCCAGAATTACATCAACTATGTCACGTGCGGCGTTTGGCCGGGCTAATTTTTTTATATTTTCAGAAAGGCTCTTTAACCGTGTTTCATCAGCCAGCAAGCTAAAGGTCTGTTGAAACAATTCTCCTTTCGATTCGGTATCTTTGATCAAAATAGCGGCATGGTTTTCAACCAATGCCATTGCATTTTTTGTTTGGTGATCTTCGGCCACATTGGGAGAAGGAACCAAGATGCAGGGTTTTGCCAATAAACAGAGTTCGGAGATGGTCCCGGCCCCTGCACGTGAAATCACTACATCTGCCACAGCATAGGCCATGTGCATTTGAGAAATAAACTCCATCGGATACAAGTTGTCAGGACAATGCTTCTCCAATCGCTCCAGCATTTCCCTGTAATAATAGCTTCCCGTTTGCCAAATTACCTGCACCCCTGATTGCCCGATCAATTCAAGATTGGACATCACACTTTCGTTAATGGCACGTGCACCCAAGCTCCCTCCAATAATCAGAACCACTGGCTTTTCACTGTCCAGTTTGAAATATTCATAGGCCTCGCTTTTATTTACCAAGGCCTCAATCAGGTTTTTGCGTACAGGATTTCCTGTCAGCACTATTTTATCTTTCGGAAAGTAGCGTTCCATGTTTGGATAAGCCACACATATTTTTTTCACTTTTGAGGACAGCAATTTATTGGTAATTCCTGCATATGAATTTTGTTCCTGCAGAACGGCAGGCACTCCATTTCGCACGGCAGCCTTCAAAACCGGACCGCTTGCAAATCCGCCCACTCCAATTGCGACATCAGGCTTGAAATCCGCGATAACCTTATTGGCCAAACGCATGCTCTGAAATAATTTTAAGAAAAAGCCTAACATCTTAAACGAAGGTTTACGCGGGAAACCCATTACTGGCAAACCAATAATCCGGTAACCAGCCGCAGGAACACGTTCCATTTCCATCTTACCAAGAGCGCCTACAAACAGAATTTCGGTTTCAGGCAAACGCTCTTTCAGTTCATTGGCAATAGAAATAGCCGGGAAAATATGTCCCCCGGTTCCTCCTCCACTTACTATGACTTTTAATTTCTTCATATCACAAAGCCTGGTCTTCGTTGGGTACATCTACAATTACCAATTGCTCGGGTGCCGCTTTATTTTTTTGATTGTTCGCACTCACTGATAAAATGATCCCGAAGGATGCGGCAGTAAACAACATTGATGAGCCCCCCATGCTAACCCAAGGCAAAGGTTGGCCTGTTACCGGAGCTGCTCCCACTGAAACTGCCATATTTATAAATGCCTGAAATACCATCAATACCATCAACCCTGCAACCATAAATGCAGGGAAGGTTCGATCACAGCGCCTGACGATGATTACCCCTCTAAATAGCAATATGAGGTACAACATGGCAAGGAAAAGTCCTCCTACAAAACCATATTCTTCGATAAAAATGGCATAAATAAAATCATTGTACCCTGCTTCCATATAATTACTTACCTCGCTGTTTCCAGGCCCTTTCCCAAACATTCCTCCTTCAAAAACAGCCAGCTTCGCATAATCGGCCTGAGTGGTACCCATCATTGCATTGTCATCGCCTTTTGTGAAATCGACGATACGTTCTTTGAAGGTATGAACACGACCAAAGCTGGCGGGCATTAAATCGGCAGTAAAAAACAACAGTACACCCATTATAATACCCGCTCCTGCCAGCAGAGAAAATAACTTTACAGGCACACGGGCGATCAGCATCAAAACCATAACGCTTAAAAATATAAGTGCTGCGGTTGAAATATTGCTCATGAAAATCAGGAAGCAAACTACGCCCGAAACACCCGTCACCCACCAAAAAGCTTTTTTCATTT
>DASXUZ010000148.1:0-144400 GCA_036504555.1 Prolixibacteraceae bacterium
ATTTTTGTTAGATGAGAAAAAAAGATTATCATTGTGTCCATATGACACATTTAATTGAAGATAATCTTCTTCAGCAATGATGAAGGGATCAATGAATGCAGAATTGCGCTTTTTAAGTCTGTGAAAAGAATATGCCATGGGAACTGCCATTTGCAGAATCACACAGAGAATTGACCTGAATGCCTGACTTAATAATGATTAAACGAACTTAAACGAACTATGAAAAATTCTTTTTTGCTTACAATGATTTTTGCACTGCTGTGTATCCCTGCCTTTTCACAACAGGCACTTTGGGGAGGAACCCAGGTTATATCACCCGAAGTAAAGGACGATCATACGGTCACTTTCCGCTTTGCAGCTCCTGATGCCAGGGATGTAAAACTATCGGGTGATTGGATGCCATCTGAAGGCTGGGTGCCAGGATCTGAGGCGATGACAAAGGACGACAAGGGTGTTTGGACTTACACCACCAAGCCATTGGATTCAGACCTTCACAGCTATTCAATGACTGTGGATGGGGTAAAAACCACGGATCCCAACAACGTGTACCTGATCCGCGATGTGGCCTCGGTGTTCAATGTATTTATTGTCGGTGGCGGAAAAGGAGATTTGTATTCGGTCAATAAAGTGGCCCATGGCTCTGTTACCCGCCGCTGGTATGAATCACCCAAAAATGGGATGACACGTCGGATCACCATCTATACCCCTGCAGGTTATGAAAATAGCAAGATAAAATATCCTGTGCTTTACTTATTGCATGGCATGGGAGGCGATGAAGAAGCCTGGATGGCACTTGGGCGTACCTCTCAAATCCTGGACAACCTGATCGCCCAGGGAAAAGCCAGTCCAATGATCGTGGTAATGACCAACGGAAACGTGGTCCAGGAAGCCGCTCCAGGTGAATCTGCCCTTGGACTTTACAAGCCTACGATGATGCTTCCCAATTCGATGGATGGCAAGTTTGAAGAAATATTCCCCGATATTATCCATTTTGTAGAAAGTAATTACAGGGTGAAAGCCGATAAGGCACACCGCGCCATTGCCGGATTATCAATGGGAGGATACCACTCGCTGCATATTTCACGCTATTATCCAAATACATTTGATTATGTAGGACTGTTCTCGGCAGCCATCATGCCAAATGACAAAGTAAGTTCAAAGGTGTACGAAAACTTCAATGCCACCCTGGAGACTCAAAAGAAAAACGGTTACCAACTTTACTGGATAGGGGTTGGTAAAACAGACTTCCTATATAAAAATGTGACCGATTACAGGGCCCAACTTGATGCCATGGGGATGAAATATACCTACCGGGAAAGCGAAGGTGGCCATACCTGGACCAACTGGCGCGTCTACCTTTCTGAATTTACACCCTTACTCTTTAAATAATCAAGCATGAAAAAAACCACTTTTTTACTGACTGCGGTTTGCCTTGTAGCTTTATTCCTGAGCTCACAGGCCCAGGTGTTTAAGAACAAGGATCTTGCAATTACCAAGCTTGAAAAGGACATGTGGGTGGTGGAAACAACCGATATGACCACCATGTATATCATTGAAGGAACAAAAAAAGCCATGCTCATCGATACGGGCACCAAGTGCGATCAGCTTGATTCGATTGTAAGGCTGATCACCCAAAAGCCCCTGTATGTAGTTCTGACCCATGCGCATGGAGACCATGCGGGGAACATCCGTTATTTTAAGGAAGTCTACCTTCATCCGGCCGATACGGTATTGTTGGATAAATCCTATAAGGGGAAGGTCAATTTTGTGCACGATGGACAGGTATTTGACCTTGGCGGGAAAAAGATAGAGGTAAAACACATGCCGGCCCATACTCCCGGTTCCATTGTCCTTATTGATCAGAAGGCAGGGAATTGCTATTCGGGCGATGCCTTTGGATCTAACCAGGTGTGGTTGCAGCTGAAGCCTTTCTCGCCCATGAAAATTTACATCGAATCCTGCGCTAAGATGGAAAAGCTGATGGACGACGGAATCGCCAGGATCTATTGCGGTCATTACCCGTATGTGAAAAAAGCATACGACAAATCCTACATCACTGAAATGCGCACCCTGGCTGAGGCCCTTGTCAACGGTACAGCACCCAAGGCGACGCCCCATCCTCAAAAAGTGTCCATTGCATGTGAGCATCCCATGATGGTTACTTTGGGCGGATCCACCATTGTATTTGATCCTGAGCATATAAAATAAAATTGAATCAACTTTAAGAGTGAAAACGAATTCATTAAATAGCCATACAAATGAATTTCAAAAGGCGCAACTTTTTCAAAGGCTTGGGGAAGAGGCCGCAGGACTGGAATTAAATGCAGGTCCTTCCCAAAGATGCTCTTTCAGCCTGAAAAGTAATCCTACAGATATAACAAATGTCAAAACGCTGATTCTCCAACGGGAAATAAAAAGGCTGGGATATTAAATAGTATATTGATTGTCAGAACAATGTACTTTTGTCAAGGCATGTCCGCTTCAGTGTGGCCATGCCTTTTTTTAACTGGTTAATTTGGTGCAATTGAGCACTACTGTTGTGTAACAGCCAATAAGTCGGGCGGAAAGATAAAAGCATGGGACATAGGCGTTGAGCCTGCAGACTGTCATTCATCCTACCTTGATCCTCTCCTTCTGTCATTGTCATCTGTAACCCATGTGTAACTCATCTGTAACCTTTCTGTATGGTGAGGTTACAGAAAGGTTACAGATGAGTTACACATGGGTTACAGATGACAATGACAGAAGGAGAGGATCAGGGTAGGATGAATGACACATGCACCATGCCCCATGCCTCTATTTCTCCGCCCGACTTATCAGCTGTTACACGACACTACGATATCTCAAATCTATTTTTTTTAAATTTATATAATGAAAATATGTTTTCATCGTTATATGAAAAAATACATAATGATTCAACGAAAAATACTTTCATGGCTGTTTATTATTTCCTTTCTGGCGATTATTTCCTGCCAGCAAGATAATCTTAACATGACTGGGGAGGTTAAACTTCAATTTTCAGCTGATACACTTTCTTTTGATACCATTTTTACAACGATCGGTTCTACCACGGCATGGTTGAAAGTCAAAAACCCCGAAAGTCATTCTGTCATCATATCCCGGATATTTCTGGCGGGCAGTGAAAATTCTCCCTTTCGCTTAAACATCAATGGAGTGAATAACAATGAAGTACAGAATGTTAGCATACTTTCAGGCGATAGCATATTTATTTTTGTGGAAGTGACAGTCAACCCCACTGGACAAAATAACCCCATGGTCATTCAAGACTCAATTGTTTTTGAAGTAAACGGGAACAGGCAGGACGTTGATCTCCTGGCCTTTGGACAAGATTTTCATCTTTTCGATGGAAAGACTCTGAAGACTCAACATTGGCAGAATGACAAACCCTATCTGATTTACAATTCGATACTGGTTGATTCGTTGGAAAAATTAACCATTGATCCGGGCTGCCGTATTTATTTTCATCAGGGGGCAAGCTTGTTTGTACAGGGTACATTAAACGTTCAGGGTACTTGTAAAGAACCGGTTACATTTATGGGTGACCGTCTGGAGAAGGATTATGCCGATACTCCAGGTCAGTGGGGAGCATGGAAATTACTTGAAAATCAAAGTAAATACATCTATGGAGGAATCCATTTTCTGAAAGGAAGCAAGGACAATCTGATCGATCATGCAGTTATTAAAAATGCCAGCAAGGGAATCCAGGTAGACAGTATGGGATTTTCAAGTAAGCCAATGCTGGTTCTATCAAATACGATTATTGAGAACATGACCTTAAATTGTCTGGATGCAAGGACTACAAGCCTAAAGGCGAACAATTGCATTTTTGCCAACAGCGGATCTTACAGTGTGGCGCTGCTGCTTGGAGGCAATTATGAGTTCTACCACTGCACCATTGCCAATTATTATAATTACAGGACCAGTGTCCGAAAAGAGCCATCACTCGTAGTAAATAACTACTATACCTATGACAATAAGGTATATGCCTATGATCTTACAAAGGCTTACTTTGCCAATTGTATCATTGATGGAATGATGGACAATGAAATTGTACTTGATCCCATCATGAATGCTCAATTTAATTACCGGTTTCAGAATTGCCTCATCAAATCCAATTCATCTTTTTATCCAAAAGACCAAGCCTTTGGAAGTTCTGTTTTCAATAAAAATCCATTGTTTACTGATAGTTCAAAAAATGATTATTCCCTTGACCCCCTTTCTCCGGCCAGAAATGCAGGAAATAAAAATATTGCAATCCAATTTCCAACTGATTTAAATGAACACTCCCGACTGGAAGATGAAGGTCCTGATGTGGGAGCCTTGGAATGGCAAAGTTCAAATATGAAATAGCCATAAAAAAACCGCCTTCCCTTAGGAAAGCGGTTCCACTTATAGAGAGTAAGCAACCGATCCGCCGAGGCGGTACTGAGGCTTACGAAAACCACCTCCACAGTAGTGGACGTGGTTGTATTGTTATTTTATCTCCGATCCGTTTTTGATAGGCTGAACTGGCACTACAAATTTCAGCGAGCCATCGGCATCCTGGGCCATGAGGATCATCCCCTGCGACTGGATTCCTTTCAGCTCTTTGGGTTCAAGGTTGACCAATATGCTCACCTGCTGTCCAATGATCTCTTCAGGGCTGTAATATTCAGCAATACCTGAAACCACGGTGCGTTTGTCGATCCCAGTGTCGATGGTCAGTTTCAACAGTTTTTTTGTCTTGGGTATACGTTCTGCTTCCAGAATGGTTCCCGTACGGATATCCATCTTGTTGAAATCGTCGAAGGTACAGTTCTCCTTTGCAGGAGCTACTGTCGCATTGGCGATCTCATTGGCCTTTTTGGTATCTAGCAGCTTTTGAACCTGCCTTTCAATCACCTCATCTTCAATTTTCTCGAACAGCAATGCAGGCTTATTGGTTTGGTGGCCTGCCGGTAAAAGGTCGGTGCGTCCCAGGTTGCTCCAGTTCAGCTCGTCAAAGTTCAGAAATACTCGCAGCTTATCCATGCTGAAGGGAAGGAATGGTGCAAAGATGATGGTCAGGTTGGCCGTGATCTGCAAACTGACATACATGATTGTTTTTACGCGTTCAGGATCAGTTTTAACCACGATCCATGGCTCAGCATCAGCCAGGTACTTATTGCCTAAACGGGCCAGATCCATGGCGTATTTCAAGGCTTCACGAAAACGGTACTGGCCAATACTCTTTTCTACTTCTGCCTTGATGCTTGAAATTTCAGCCAAAGCCGTCTTGTCCGTTTCAGTCAGCTCGCCGGGCGAAGGAACTTTCCCGTCGTAATATTTTTGGGTCAATACCAGTGCGCGGTTGACAAAATTGCCCAGCACAGCCACCAGTTCATTGTTATTGCGGGTCTGGAAATCCTTCCAGGTAAAATCATTGTCTTTGGTCTCCGGGGCATTGGCCGTCAGGACATATTTCAGCACATCTTCCTTGCCAGGAAATTCTTCGAGGTATTCATGCAGCCATACCGCCCAGTTGCGTGAAGTAGAAATCTTATCTCCTTCAAGGTTTAAGAACTCATTGGCTGGAACATTTTCAGGCAAGATATACGAACCCTCTGCTTTGAGCATGGCGGGGAATATGATGCAATGAAAAACGATGTTGTCCTTGCCGATGAAATGCACCATCTTGGTTTCAGGGTCTTTCCACCACTTCTCCCAATCCGGGGTTAGTTCTTTGGTGGCCGAAATATAGCCGATGGGGGCATCGAACCATACGTATAGCACTTTTCCTTTGGCTTCATCCAATGGAACAGGCACGCCCCAGTTGAGGTCACGGGTAACGGCACGGGCCTGAAGGCCACTGTCGATCCATGATTTACACTGTCCATAAACGTTCGCCTTCCACTCTTTGTGGCCTTCCAGAATCCATTCTTTCAGCCATTCTTCATATTGGTCGAGGGGCAGATACCAGTGTTTGGTTTCTTTCAGCTCAGGCGTGTTTCCACTGATCATCGAGGTAGGATTGATCAGTTCATTGGGGCTGAGCGCACTTCCGCAACTTTCGCATTGATCGCCGTATGCCTTTTCAAACCCACATTTGGGACAGGTACCAGTGATGTAACGGTCGGCCAGGAATTGTTTGTTCTCGGCATCGTAGTATTGTTCCGATGTCTTTTCAATGAATTTTCCATCGTTGTATAGTTTGAGGAAAAACTCGGAAGCCGTATCATGATGAGTCTGATTACTGGTACGCGAATAAATATCAAACGAAATGCCAAAGCGCTCAAACGAATCTTTGATCATGCCGTGGTATTTGTCCACGATATCCTGCGGGGTCACTCCTTCATTCTTGGCTTTCAGGGTAATGGGCACCCCATGTTCGTCGGAGCCACCAATAAAAGCCACTTCCTGGCCGTTCATGCGCAGAAAACGGGCATAAATATCAGCAGGAACATAGACGCCTGCCAGGTGACCAATGTGAACCGGTCCGTTGGCATACGGCAGAGCCGAGGTAATCAGGGTACGTTTAAAGTCAGTCATTGCAATAAATTTTATTGAGGGGTACAAAGATAGTTGAAATTTGCGAAGAAGGAAGCGGATGCGTAAGATGTCGAAGGTCTGTAGACACAAAGTTATCTGTAATTTATTGATGCTACCCGAATGCCCCATCCAGAGTTTGAAGGGCGAAGACCGATAGCTTTCATTTCCACATCCAGGAAGGGCTAAGGGGCTGTTGCATCATCAGGGCCTTTCCACATTTAATGCTTTCGCTTTGGGAGTATACTGGAAGAATTCCTCCGTAGGATGGATGGTAATCTTGCCGCTGCCTCCGCTGCCTGCCCAACCTGTGGCTGAAGGCCCGGCTTGTCCACCCGAACCACTTCTACCGTTTGGATTTCCAAATCCACCTGAACCGCCACTACCGCCACTACCGCCACTGCCGTTCAAGCCTCCCGAACCCCCTGTACTGCTGGCCCGAATAACCTGTTGATACTGCCAGGCATCGTCGGTAAAATACAAGCTGATGTTTCCACCATATCCGCCAGGCCCGCCCAGCCCGCCTGCACCGCCCCAGCCGCCATCTCCTCCATCCTGACCAGGTCCCTGCATGACAACTTCAACTTCCACTTCCACTACTTCATCCACATAAATTGTTTCATCCACTTCAACATCTACCTCTACTTCCACTTCTTTACCATCCACATCAATCACCTTCTTCTTTACTTTGTGGATTACTTTTTTTGTGACTGGTTTCTTTACAATGCGTTTTTCCATGTGTTTTTCGATCCACGTTTCGCCTTCCAATCCTCGGCCTCCATTGCCTCCATCTCCTCCATCTCCGCCAATTCCTCCTGAACCTCCAGTGGATGAAACCGTCAGCATTCCTCCATCAGTATTGATCAGGTACCGGCTTTCCTCGCCTGTCCAAAGGTTTTGGGCATATACGTAAAGTAGATCGCAATTCAGTATCGAGTCGCGGTACAGATCGACCCATACACCCAAGTCAGGGCTATCGTACCCAGCATCACCATTTTGTCCATTCTGTCCATCATAGCCGTTGCCTCCCGTGGAACCCGAACTTCCATTGGTTCCTGAAAAGCCCGGACTTCCAGAGCTTCCGCTTAAATGCAGCTCATAGGCATGCCTGTAGTCCAGCAGAACGGCAAAAGTATCGGCTACTGATTTGTTCCGCAAGGAGTTAACAATCAATGCAGCCCGGTGTTCTTCAATATTCATGAAATCGGGATCGATGGTAAACTTCCCGTTTTTCCAGAAGCCTCCCTGTGTTGAAAAACGAAAATAATCCGACTCCCTGCTATTTCGTAAATTCTGGCAAACCCGACTGGTACCATTGTTGAATTCTGTCACGAGTTCACCCTTGATCTGACTTCCGGGTGCTTTGTCGAAGCTATTGGTTGGACGGTAAACAATCCGGGTTTCATAGTTCAGAGGCAGCAGTAATTCTTTGGCCAACTCAGGCTGCTTCCGGGGATAGACTTTAATGCCGATATATTTTCCCCGCGAAGGCACCAGTTGTTCATTGACCGTAATGCGTCCCCCAAAATCAGTTCCACCAGTGACGTCCACCTTGTATTTCATCCACCATATAGAACCGGCCAGTAGGCCTGTGGTATTTTTGATCTTGCCATTTTTAGCATACGAGGCAATCCCAATGCGAAAAGATTCGCCGGGCAGTACCAATTGCTTTTGATCAAATACGATCTGGATGGAATCAACTTTTCGCGAAAGGGGAAAGCCGGTCACATGGTTGTCAGCCATTGACAACCAGTAGATTACAAAGATGACCAGGGCGAAACGCTTAGTTCCCATTTGGCTATAATTTTAGTGGTGCGGTACTGTTATGTGAATAACAATAATCGTTCCATTTTATGATAGACTAAATAAATTCTACTTTTTAGTCATCCTTTTTTCTGGTGTTATTAACTTATGTTTTAAATCTTATTTGCTCAATGGATCAAACACCAATTGGAACTGATATTGCTTAGGCATCACGCGGTATTGATTCAATACAGATATGGCCGTACAGCCAACTCCACTCAGTGCATAATCGAGGTTGAGTGTTACACCATCAAATGCCTTGAGCTGGAAGGGATAAAGTGCCCTGGAAAGATTGTCTGACTCCACTTGCTGAGCGCTGAAGTTGAACAATTCAAGGGAAGATATTCTGACCCCCATACCTTCTGCATTTTGCAGACTGGCCCATCTTACATCGGTTTTATTTCCATTCTCCTGGGGAATCAAATAGGAATTGTATTGTTCAGCCACGGAACTGGAATAGAGTCCGATTTTAGCCCCTGTCTTGCGATCGGGGTAGGTTTCGAAGGGGCCTCTTCCGAGCCATTTCAACTTCCCAAAAGATGGATTCAGCACCAGTTGAACTCCTACGCGGGGCAACCATTCGGGCATTTTTCCACAGGGGGTGACGGTGTGGTCCATGGTCATTTGACCCGAGCCGGAAATGCTGACTACAAAGCGGTTTTCGAATGATGTGCTGATCTTACCGGCAGAAGAATGGCTTTCAATGAGAAGGGTTACCTGGTTTGAACTTTTTGTCCAGTGAATCTGGTCGGCACTGGTGGTTAAATGGTCAAGGCCCAAGGCAGACCAGGTATTGGATTGCCCAAGACCCCATCCCGGCTGATGCGAAAGTCCCGAAGCGCCCACAGTCCATTGGTCCAGGTCGTTGGCCAGGGGAGCCCTCCATAGATGAAGGTTCATCCCCTCTTTGAGTAATTCCGTTCCATCGATCTTTACAGAGGTCAGGTAGCCAGTTTTTTTGCTGAAACGATAAGCAAAGTTGGACCCCTTTACCTGAATAAATTCATCCATTTCTTCCAGATCCGGAGCCTTCAGCCCTGAGATGGATTCGCCTGCCTGGAGGGCGTCAATTTTTAGGGGCATTTGATCCCATGCTATTTCAAAACCTTTTTTGGCCCATGGCTTGTCCAGTTTCTGGCGGAAGCTGAGCATCAGGAAATATTCTTTGCCTTGCTCTTTTACAAAAGGAAGATAGGGGAGGGTATAGGTGGATTTTGAAAGTGGGGGGACAGCAGTTTCCAGAGTCCCTTCTTTCACAATTTTACCTTCACACTGCAATTGCCAGATGGCATCCAGTTCAGCGGTATTGGTAAAATGCAGGCGGTTCCAGATTTCCACTTCCCCATTTGCTTCATCGATCATCTTCACGGCCACAGGCTGGGCTGATTTCTTCACCTGCCATAGTTCAGGCTGAACGGTGCGGTCGGGCCAGATCATTCCATAGGTGCGTCCGCCAACGCCCATGCTAAAGAATTCCTGACCTGTTTTTTGCTCATCGAAATCAAGCCAGCAGAGCGCCGATTTCTTGATGGCTTCCGTTGGGTTCAGCAAATCTTCTGCCTTGATGACCTGGTCGAAGATAGCCACCTGGTCGAACGTGGCATTGCTGTAATGGTTGGGGTTTTCCTGAGCTTCAATTTCAGGATTACGTCCTATGTTGATGGCAAACGGTTTGTTTTCAATCGTAAGCGTACAGGCGGCTTCTCCTTTTTTTTCTCCGTCGATATAAATCTGAAGTAAGCTTCCAGTATATATTCCAGTTACCTGGTGCCAGTTGTTCTGCCAGTTTTCTGGAAGAACAGTTTTTACACTGGTCCTTTTCTTGTCACCTACATAGAATTCCAGTTCCTTTTCGTTGATTTGCTCAAGGCCAAACTGGTAGAATCCTTTGGAGATGAACG
Organism: Prolixibacteraceae bacterium; assembly: GCA_036504555.1. Taxonomy (GTDB): domain Bacteria; phylum Bacteroidota; class Bacteroidia; order Bacteroidales; family Prolixibacteraceae; genus Aquipluma. The sequence goes on from DASXUZ010000148.1 coordinate 10,230, forward strand.
TTCCGTTGCCATTCCACTGGCGGGGTTTTATCCAGCATGAAACCGTCAGGGCTTTGCCCGTGACATCCAATTTAGGGTCACGGTACAATTCGACCCAGGTATCGGTGCCCGTTAACTGGACAGCCTTTCCTGTTTTCCCTGCAACCAGTTCTGTCTTTCCCATCATGGCCGCGCTGATATTATTTCCAGAAGCATCGGGAGTACTGATGTAATGTTCCCGAAGACCGGGGCTCACCCAATCCCAGATGGCACCACCGATGCAGCGGGGATACTGGTAAATCACGTCCCAGTATTCGTCCATGCCGCCAAGGCTGTTGCCGGTGGCAGCCAGGTATTCATCCATAAATGAAGGCCGGGGATCTACTTCTTCGGGCGATTGGCCAAAGAATACTTTCAGTTCGAAAGGAGTACCATAGCGAGGGCCGATGATATCTTCACATTTGATGGGGTTTACCCCCGGATGATCCAAATCGTTTCCCCCGTACATCCAGCCGGGACGACTGGGATCAAGGCGCTTGCCGGCAGCAATGACCTCACAGATATTGAAGCCTGAACCGCTTTCATTGCCGGCGCTCCAGAAAATAATGGATGGATGGTTCCGATCGCGCAGAACCATTTTCTCTGCACGCTCCACGTAGGATTTGGTCCATTCGGGCAGGTTGGATATAAATTCAGTGGCATGGGCTTCAACCCCTGCTTCGTCAACAATGTAGATACCCAGTTCATCAGCCAGCTTTAAATATTCTTTGACCGGTGGATAATGGCAGGTACGCACGCAGTTGATGTTGAACTGTTTCATCAGGTAAAAGTCCTTGCGGATGGTTTCCACATCCATCGTATGGCCCAGGTCCGGATGCTGCATATGGCTGTTTACCCCGTTGAGCTTGACGGCAACTCCGTTGACATACAAAACCTGGTGCTTGATTTCTACTTCCTTGAAGCCGATTCGGTCGGCCAAAGCTTCTGTGGTATTGCCTTTGGAGTCGATCAGTTCAAAGCCTATATGATACAAGTTGGGTTTTTCGTCCGACCATTTCAGGGGAGATTTCACTGCTGCATGGAGGCGGATGGTCGTTTTTTCACCTTTGGCAAGAGTAATTGTTTCAGAAGTAAGATCTGTTAATATGGGTTGATTGCTGGCATCAAGCATTGTAACTTTTACCTTGTAATCCTTGATGGGCTGGTCATAGAAATTCTGTATCTCAGCCTCCACCTTCAACGTGGCATTTTCATATTGATCATCCAGATCGGTGGTAACGTAATAATCCCGGATATGCACTTTGGGTGTGGCCATCAGGTAAACACTTCTGAAAATACCAGCCAGGCGCCACATGTCCTGGTCCTCGTTGTAGGTTCCATCCGAGTATTGGAAGACCATCACCGAGACGGTATTCTTCCCAGGCTTGACCACCTGTGTGACATCAAATTCAGCAGGCTCGTTGGCCCCCTGGTTGTAGCCCACTTCCTGTCCGTTGACCCACACAAAACAGGCCGAGTTTACCCCTTCGAAATGCAGGAACAATTGCTTGTCCTTAAAATCTGCAGGTACAGAGAATGTTTTTCGGTATGAACCTACAGGATTGTAATCGCGGGGAATTTTGGGAGGGTCAGCCTTAAAGGGCTGGGCAACATTGCGGAAGATCTTCTCTCCAAAGCCCTGCATCTGCCAGTTTCCGGGAACCGTAATTTCAGTCATTCCCTTTTCATTGAAACGGGGTTGATAGAACTCACGGTTGATGCCATCGGGATTGACGGCATACATGAATTTCCATTTGCCGTTCAGTGAAAGGAAACCCGAAGACTGTTCTGGTACACTGCCAATGGCTTTGTCCAAATTGGAATATGGCAAGAGGGGCACATGTCCTTCCTGCTGGTTAAGCCCGATCATCTGGGGATTCTCGATGTAATCGTACAGGTTATCGAGGAAAGGTTTATGCTGTGCCTGTGCATTTTGCAGCAAGAGCAAAAGTATTAGAAACAGTAAGGTGAATTTAATAGGTTTCATAAGTTGGCTTTGATCGTTTACGAGTTACAATGTAAGCAAATAATGTGTACCTTGCAAGTAATGATCAGTAAAGTTTTCGATGGTGAAATTGCCTTACCATTTTTGGTATAAGTGATAGCATTTAATTCCATTGTATCCGAATGTCTTCATAACCTTTACCTTATGAATCAATAGTCTATGACACATCATAATATATTTGCTTCCAAAGCTATTTTCAGGCGAACCCTTTGCAATAGCGAATTGCAATTTTTTAATCGCTTTTCATATTATGAGTTATTGAAAGCTCCATGTATAGTTATCCAATTGAAATGTTCAGATGCTTTCCTAGTCCAATTTCAATTAGTTTATTGTATGTTGACATTTGAATGTCACTTTGACCGTTTTCAATCCTTGAGATATAACTTTTCTTTGTGCCGGTCCTCTGGGCAAGTTCCGACTGGGTAATTTTCGCTTCTTGTCTTGCTTCCTTCAGCATAACACCCAATCTGAAGGCAAGAGAATCTGCATCAAATTTATCCCTGCCTGAGGTGCCTTTCTCTCCGTATTTCTCTTTTAATAAATCTTCAAAATCAGTAATGTTTTCCATGTTATTTTCCTCCATATTTCTCAACCAAATAATCAGCTTTCAACGTTTCAGCAAGCTTAATTTCTTTCCTTGGTGTTTTTTGTGTCTTTTTGATAAAGCAATTAGTGAGCACAACCAAATCACCTTTATCAAAAAAGCATAAAATCCTAATGCTCTTAAAAGTCGTGATCACACGAACTTCATAAATTCCATCAGTATCATCAAGATATTTGAAAAACTTTATTGGAACTTGTTTTTCAAATCTCACCATATCAAGCACATATTCAATCTTTTCCTGGGCTTTACTGTCTTGAGACCTGTAAAACTTCACGAATTGATCTTTGTAGGCAATTATCCGGCGAACCATCTACAAAGTTAACTGATTAGTTTACTAAAAACAAGGGGGAGTTATATTTTATTATTTGTGTTAACATTTATATATACGACAAAAAGCGGTTGATTACATTTTTTGATAGCAGTAGGGACATGCAATTTCCCAATTGCTTATATTTTAAAAGCGAATAAAAAACCGCATGTCCCATAACCCTACTTACTTATGTCAGAACCTCACCTTTTTTAAATAGTCAGCGCTCGACCGCAGGCATTCAATGCCATTTTGTTCGCCGTCCTTCTCAACAATGTAATGGCGAACGCCCTGGTCCCAGGCTTCACGAAACACAGGCCGGAAATCAATGATGCCCGACCCCGGGCAGGCAAACGACTTTTCAGCCGTGGCATCCATGTCTTTCACATGCAGGATTTCATAACGACCAGGGTATTTCTTCAGGCATTCCAGCGGATCGCCTCCGCCTTTTTTCACCCAGTAAATATCGAGTTCAGTCTTTACGGTTTTTGGGTCCGTATTTTTCATTAGGATATCAAATGGAAAGCCTTCAGCAGTGGTTTTTTCGAACTCCCAGTTGTGGTTGTGCCAGCAGAACTTGATCCCTCCCTTTTTGGCCGCCTGCCCCAATTTGTTCAGGTTGTCGGCTGCCGTTTTGGCTTCGTCGGCCGTAATGTTTTTGGCATCTGATTGCCAGGGCCAGTAGCACACCCAATATTCTTTGCCCGAATCAAGCGCTTCTGCAATTTGCTTATCTGGATCTTTCAACATTCCGGCCATCGAGGAGCCTCCGGCAAAGGGATTGATGCCTAGACTTTTGCACACGGCTTTAAATTCCGCAGGCGAATTACCCATATAATTGCCGCTTTCCATTTCCGTGTAACCTTGTCTGGCCAGTTTCTCCAGGGTTCCTTTCCAGTCTTCCTTGAAGAAGTTATCAGCAATGCCGGAAATAAACCCGATTTTATCCAGTCGGTCTGCATTCTTTCCAATGGCCCAGGCGGGGATTCCAGCCGCTAGTGCTATGGATGAAAGGCCGAGGGTGCTTATAAATTGACGTCTGTTGGTATTCATCTTTTTTGTTTAAACTTTTGGTAATGCCCATGGCTGGCGGTACTGAGGAACAATGTACTGATTGGCTTTCTCCGAGTTGGAGAATTTGCCCATGGCTTCATCCCAGATTAAAAGGTTTTCACCCGAGCGAACGGCAATGTTGGCGCAATGGGCGGCAACGGCAACGGCACGTCCGATTTCAGGCGTACATACCGGTTTCTGTCTTGACCTGATACAGTCGATAAAGTTTTGAGCATGCTCCTGGTGGTTCTCTCCACCTTTGGTAAATTCTTCCGCATCAATCTTGCTTTTTTTCTCTTTGTCATCCCACTGCGGAATCACTTTGTAGCCACCCCTGTCGGCCACGATGGTTCCCAGGTCACCGATGAATTCAAGGCCGTAAGATTTATTCCATGGCCCATTTTGAATCCCGGCGGTATGTTGCCAGTTAATCTGGTAATCGTCCATTTCAAAAATAACAGACATGGTATCGTAAGTTTCATGGGCATTTTCCTTGAATGACAGGTTGGCCCCTGAAGCCATAATTTTCCGGGGTGGTGTTTGAATATCCTTGGCCCACAAGGCCATATCCAGCAGGTGGACTCCCCAATCGGTCACCAGGCCTCCGCCATAGTTCCAAAACATGCGCCATGAGCCATGGAAACGGCTGGCATTGAATGTGCGTGAGGGAGCAGGTCCCAACCACATTTCAAAATCCACCCCCGCAGGAACGGCCGTATCAGGTACAACGGGAAGGCCAACGCCATAATTGAAGTTGCCCCAGATATTTGTTTTGCGCAATTTTCCGATCCGGCCTGACTTAATCATCTGATTGATTGCATTCCAGTGGGCGCCGCTTCTTTGCTGTTGTCCCACCTGGACGATGCGGTTATAGCGGTTAGCTGCCTTGACCATCAGGTTACACTCTTCGATGCTGTTGGCCATGGGCTTTTCAACATACACATCCAGACCAGCTTCACAGGCGTTGACCATCGGAAGGCAATGCCAATGATCGGGGGTTCCGATGACTACGGCATGTAAATCCTTGTTTTCGAGTAGCTTTCTATAATCGCCATACAGTTTGGGCGTCTGATGGTAGGTATTTTGAATCTCTGTCGCGCGGTCCTTTAGAATGTTCTGATCAATGTCGCACAGGCCGATGCAATTGACCCCTGGAATATTGAGATGGTTTTTCAAATCTCCAAACCCCATGCTCTTACAACCAATGAGGGCAATGTTGATTTGATCGCTGGGAGCAATGAGCCTTTGAGCAGCCTGTAAAGCTCCCGGGAAACTGGAAACGAGTCCTAATCCGGCAGTAGCTGCCACTGAATTTTTAATGAACACTCTTCGGTTGGTAGTCATGGTAGGTAGGTTGTTAGTTTATTAAATCCTTTTCATAAATATATAAATATAATAATTCCGGATAAAATTCTTGCAACAGGCCAATTAACAAAAGTGGCCGTGGGGATTCCTGATCGGCTGCTTTTTCAAATCCCCGTTAAATATAAGAGTAATTTTTTATAAGAAGAGGGTTTCATTCAAAAAAATAGCAGGATCCATTAGCTTCTCAGCCCAGTGAATCCTGCTATGTTTTGAATTACATCAATGCATCAATCACCAGGGACGATGCACCCAAAACAGCTACATTGGGTTCGGAGGAGATTTCGATCTTCAGGTCCTGGTACATCTTTTGGAAGGGGAAATCCTGGAATGCCTTGCGCATGGACTTTTCAAACAATGGAAATGATTCACTGACCGAGCCTCCCAGGATGATCGCTTCGGGAGCAAGAGCAAACAAAATATTGCCCAATCCATGGGCGATGTGCGTTCCCAGTTCATCGAACAACAGCTGCGCTTCCAGATTTCCTGCCCTGGCTTTCTCAGCCATGTCCCGGCCATTCAGGTTCCGGTTTTTAAAGAACATCCCGCTGCAATAGTTTTCGATGTTACTGTCCAGGTAGTAAATGTTTCCGAATTCACCGGCCCCTCCCAGCTGGCCGGAATATAAATGATTGTTGATAATGATCCCGGCACCTAAGCCCGTTCCAAGGGCCACACCCACGAAATTGCGGTAGGGTTTCGCTTTGCCGAAATGTTTTTCCCCCAAGGCAAAACAATTGGCATCGTTGTTTACAAAAACCGGCTTCTGGAACCGCTCTTCCAGTAATTGCTTCAGTGGGACCACCTTCCAGGAGGGAATATTGGTCACATCAAGCACCAGGTTGTTTTCCAGATCGACCAATCCCGGCACACCGATGCCGATGCCCAGAATCTCAGGATCAAATACCGCAGTGATCGCCTGTGCAATGGCATCCACTACGACCATTTTTTCCTGGTCAAAAGGAGTTGGGCAGGTATATTTTTGAACGATCGTATCATCTTCAATCAAGGCGGCTGTAATTTTTGTTCCGCCAATGTCAACGCCAATGAGTTTCATGAGTTGATTGTTTTAAAGGGTTAAATGGTTAAATGGTTGGATGGTTAGATTTCAACGCCTTCCATCGATTTCTCCAATTCTTCGGCCTGTTGCAGGAATTGATCAACGTTCATTTCCCTGATATAAATAAGCCCATGGGTGGCCCTTACCAATGGTTTTTCATGTTGGTAAAAGAAGTTTTTGCCCAACAGCAGCTGGATTTGCTTGAGTTGCTCGACCCATATCATTTGGGTGAGTTCACTAAATTTACCATCGAGCTGGTAACTTGGAAATGAGGCATTCACCTGGCTCAGGTAACATTCCGAGAAAGAGGTATCAAGGATGGCCAGCGCATTGAGCGAAACGGGTACAATCACTTCCGTATCGGCAGGATGAAAACGAAACCATACATTGCGGTATCCAACAATCCGCAATTTCGATAAGTCTTCTTCTTTCTTCCATTCCTTCACCGCAGCAGCGATGGCTTTGAGCACCTTGTAATGGGTATCGGGACCGCTTCCTTCAGGATCCATGGCCAGGCTGATGACCGTTGGTTTGTATTTTCGAAATTCTTCCAAAATAGGCAATACATCCCGCTTGTCATCGGGCTGTTCGGTAAAAATATCGCCTTGGTAGAATCCCAGCCTCAGATGATGCACATTTTTCACCTGAACCCCAAAATGCGCCCACACCAGCTCTTCTTCCATCTCACGGATCATCCCCTTCAAGACCTGGATCTTTGGAGGATTTTTACTACCGTCGTAACTGTTGGTTAAATTGTTCAGGATTTCAATGATGGTGGCGATCAGTTGCTCCTCGTTTTTCACCTCCCAAATCTGGACCACAGAACGGATCACCCGGTGACAGACTCCCCGTCTTTGTTCAAATGCATCATTGGCCGCCACACTGTCCAGGTAGTGATAAATGTCCTTGTCCCATTTGTATTGATAACCTTCTTCGAAGAAATCAGGGAACTTGATCATCTGAATCAGGTCATTGCTGATCAGGCGCAACGATTCATTCAATAAGTCGATTACATATTGGTTGATCACCGCGGTAAATCCCGAAGTGAGCACCGATAGATGCATCTGGTTGCTGGCATCCCTTAACTGTCGGGCCGTCTGTGGCATGATGCCCAGCATGATATCGTCGTGGTGGGGGCCAGTATGGTAAAATACCTGGTTCGACTCATGTTCCATGCCCTTGTTGAACTTGGCGGTGATCGAATCGATGACTGTCTGAACGGTGTTCTCATCCAGGTTGGGGATCAGGCTGGTATATTTATCGGCTTTCAGATCTTCCAGGGTAATACGGTGCCCAAACTTGTTGATCTTGGGGCAAAGATCGATGATGGCCCGTTCTGATTTCTGGTGTGTCCATTCGCCGGTCTGGTAATATTGATCCACACAGTCGGTCAGTTTTACCGCCGCCCCGTTGGTCAGGTAAAAGCGGCTGTTGGGCAATTTATGCAGACTGCTTCCGGGAAATTGATTGGAAGGTTCATTTTCGAGGGCATCTTTGATCACATCCGCTTTGGCCTCTCCGGCTGCAAAAACGATGGCCACAGTTTCGGGATTGTAGGTGATCGTATCCAGTCCAATGGTAATCACAAGGCGGTTGCGCGACACTTCAATGCCTCCCAGATCGCCTGCTGCCACAGCCTGGGTTTCAAAGTTGGTAGCCGTTAAACGGGTGGTGGAAAAATGGTCCGAACCCCGGGTGTTAAAGGCAATATGACCATCGGGTCCAATACCGCCCAGCCAAAATCCGATGCCCCCTTTGGCGCGTATTTTTTGTTCAAATTCAGAACACCAGTCATCGATTTTAAAAATGGATTGTTGCTGCACCCTTTCCTCGGGCGTTTTGGCATCCCTGTAACGAAGCGACAAGTCAATCCTTAAATCTGGAAATACTTCATTGTACGTTTTCCCATCCTGCAGCGGAATCTTATCTGAATTGATCAGCAATGCCTTTTTGGGATCGAGCCCGAATCCTTTGATATAGTAATTGTCAACGTAATTATAGAAGCTGTTGTGCTGTTTAGAAGCAATGGGATAAAATTCGTCCATTTGTACAAACTGTAGGCCGCTCAGGTCAGGCTTTTTGATTCCTGAAAGTCCATAGGCAGACAGAATATCCTGTGCTTTTTTCGTGTCCCAGTTGTCAAGAAAAAAATGGGTATATTTGATAAAATATTCAGGCGTTTTACCAGTTGGAAGGCTGATCACCCCATTTGGGTTTTGAGCCACCCATTCCAGAAAGCGCAGGGAGGTCAGCATTCCCAGCTTGGGAAAGTTCTCCACTTTAATGTAAGGCGCTTTGGTGGTCATCCGGTCCATTCCTGCCTGTTGCAGAAATACCTTTTCAACCTTGCTGAATTGATTTGTTGTCATCATGAGATCTATTTTTTTTGTTGTTTGTTTAATTTTTATCAAGAACATGTTCCAGCAACAAGGCTGCTACGCCTTGTGAACCTGCCTGGCTACCCAGTTCAGATACTTTAATCTGGATCCCATTGGCCAATTCAGGATTACAGTAAATATGAATCGACTGCTGGATGGGAGGCAGGATAAACTGGTGGGCTTCCGACATTCGGCCTCCCAGGATGATTAATTCAGGATTGAAAATCTGGATCAGATAGGAGAGTCCTTTTCCAATCCAATGTCCTGCATTGGCCAGAATGGAAATGGAGTACTGATCACCCAGGATGGCCGCCTGAACGACTTTTCGGATTTCAATTTTTTCAAGGTCTTCATCCACCAATTGCCCCAGCAGCGATGATCGGCCTGCTTTCATTTCTTCAATTATCAGGCGGGCCACAGCAGTGCCCGAGGCGATGGTTTCAAGGCAGCCCTGTTTTCCGCATTTGCATAATATCCCGTTATCAACCATGGGCAGATGACCAAACTCTCCGGCAAATCCATCACGGCCCTTGTACAGTTTACCGTTGACGATGATCCCCATGCCAATTCCCCAGTCAATGTGGATGGCCAATACATTGCGTTTCGATTGGGCGGCCCCGAAACGAAGCTCTGCAAAGGCCCGGGTTTTGGCATCATTTTCAATCAATACCTCCATCCCGAATTTCTTGCGGAAAAGCTCCCCCACCGGAAGATCCGATACCAGGTATGTTTTATTGATTCCCGTTTCAGAATCAACCAACCCGGGCATCTCGATTCCAATACCCAGGAATTTTTCCCGTGGGATTTGGGTCTCCTGAATAATATGCTCGGTAAACTCCACGATGGGATCAATGTTGGATGTGTCATCTGAAAGGATGATTGGAAGGGTACGTTCTTCAACAATCTTTTGGTTTTTGGCATTGAAGACCGATACCGAAGTTTTATAAAGATGGATCGAAATACTAACAATGTAGAATGCATCTTCCTTATTGCCATACAAGTTGGGCCGTCTGCCCCCGCTGGAATTGCCCTGCCCGAGTTCCTCAATCAATCCTTCGTCCTTTAGTTCATTGAGCAGGCTGATAATTTTGGGAGTGCTTAATTTGACGTACCGGATGATCTCGGTATTTGACATGGTGCCATGAAGAAATAACTGCTTGATAATCTTCCGTTTCTGCAAATTGTTCTTTTGCAGGACCAGGTTGAGATCGCTTTCTGTAGAATATTTTAGTGGAGAAAAAGTCATAGCATGGGATTTATCTCACTTAATAGAATACAAATGTATTTTATTTATTTGTGAATTACCCTAATACTTTTGTTATATTTTAAATAAGTATGAAAATACTTACTCCACTGAACCCACCAATTTATGGTAAACGGGTATAGGATAGTCGATCCATTTAATTATTAAATTTGGAGTCTATCTGGAAGGATGCACTCTAAAAGGAAAAGCGGTGGGATCGCCACCGCTTTTCACTCAACAAACAACTAAAATTACCTTACGAACTTTGCTTTTTCACTAAAAACCAATCAACCTAATATAAAAAGTCCGAAAATTAAGATAGCAAAGTTGGGGTTGTTTACGTATGGATAAGCCGTTTGTTTCATTCTCAGGGGTTCATTATTGTATTGGTGACCCTGATTCGAATTGCAGGCTTGGATGTTTAAGCGGTAATGCCTTAATTTGTCCTTAAACTTATCTTGCATGGAACTTTCAATTCTACCAGTTGACCTTCATAACAAAGTGCATTGTTTGCAGCTCATCAAATTGCTGAACGATTATATGAATGATCCAATGGGAAATAACAGCCCGATGGAAGAAGGCCTGGCTCCCCAAATTATCGCCGGTTTGCAGGCCTACCCCGGCTACCTCGGATTCTTTGTTCTCTATGGGGATCAGTTTGCAGGGCTGGCCAATTGCAACCAGAATTTCTCCACCTTCAAGGCAAAGCCTCTGCTCAACATCCACGATTTCATTGTCGCCCCTGAATTCCGCACAATCGGGGCGGGTCGTTTCTTGATGAAGGCAATTCTTGATTTTGCTTCCGTCCAAGGCTTCTGCCGAGTCAACCTGGAAGTACGTGAAGACAATCATGCCGCCAAATCACTCTATCAAAAACTGGGATTCTGCGAATGTGAACCATCCATGTTCTTTTGGGAAAACATCCTGTAAAAAAGAGCGTTCGGTCCTGGACAACTCATTCAAAAAAGCTTGAACGATCATTTCCAGTTTATCAAATCAATTCTCGTAGACTCCCTCTAAAGCGACGAATTCTTTTAATCGTCTATCCATCGCTGTTCAAATCTAAAAGGTAGATATTCTGAAAGGTCATGGCGAAAATTTGGCTCCGTTTATTCCAACAATTGAGACCTGTACAAGTCATGTTCGATCATTCGCATGTGTGTTGCTTGTGTGTTGATGCTGTGTTGCTTGTGTGTAGGTGCTGTGTTGCCGAACACACAAGCAGCACTGCATCTACACGCAAGCAACACTCATACGAATGATCGAGCCTACAGGGAATACCACCCACAGCATAGCCGATGGCGCGTGGAAGGTCCTGACAAAAGACCGATGGAAGCAAATTGTTTTGAAAGTTCCCTTCAATCGAACTCACGCTCATTGATTTCGAATAAATTCTTATTTCATCGATTCCTGCAAATGTTTTTTCATATAGACCGTATCAAGGTAGTTATCCACCAAAGAATCAGCACCAGCAGCTGGATGAATACATTCGGGGGATTGAGAATTTTAAATTTCATAGTAAAAAGTATAGCATCGATATTTTTATATTTTTACAAAATCAATTTTAACTCAAGAAACTAAGCATCAATGCCTCATTTCTCAGCAAATGAATTCGTTTTAAATAACCTCTGCTTTTCTCCGGAAACGGGGAGTTCCCTGTCAGAAAAACTTGCTGATTGCTACAGACAATTTATTGAAAATAAGATAAATTACACGGAGCATACGGTTATACGACAAACTGTTTTTATTGCTGCTGAGTCTAATTCAGAATACCATCAAAACAAGCAAAAATTATTGGCATGTGCAAAACATTTTTTTGATGTATTGCCTCCCACTTCCATCATCGCACAGCGGCCTGACAATGGCGCTTTAATGCTGGAAATTGTTTGCATCGAAGGGCTTAAGCCAGGTGAGCTTACCCTGAAACAAAACGATGGGGCTTCGTGGTTCCTGCTCCAGCGGAATTCGCAGAAAATGATTATTGCCGCGGGGCTGAGTGAAAGAAGTGAGTCAAACTGCATCTTACAGCAAAGCCATTCTGCTTTTGATTTATTGCAAGGCATCCTGCAAGAAGAGGGAATGGAATTTTCGGATATCATCCGTCAATGGAATTACATTGAACAGATCACTGCCAGGGCCCAATCCAACGATTCCATCAGCCAGCACTACCAGATATTCAACGATGTTCGGACCAAGTTTTATCAACAGGCCCGGTTTGAGAATGGGTTTCCTGCCGCCACGGGTATAGGCATGGACTTTGGTGGAATTATCATCGATTTTATTGCTGCAAAACTGGGAGGTAAAAGTGCCATCATTGGGGTGAAGAATCCATTGCAGCTCGATGCCTATCACTATTCAAAAGAGGTATTGGCTGAAAACAGGGCCATGGATGATTTTTGCCAGACCACTCCAAAGTTTGAGCGTGCCAAGGTGATCGAAACCCCCGATGGTAAATGGATATTTGTGTCGGGAACGGCTGCCATTACCGGGGAGCTGAGTTGCCTGGAAAGCTGCATAGAGCAGCAGACGGAGATGACCATCCAAAATATCCTCGGTTTGATTTCCCCGGAGAATCTTCAAAAACATGGTGTTGATTGTAGAGGGGAAGTGACCCTCAAGTACCTGAGGGCCTATATAAAATTCAAAGCCGACATCCCTCAGGTAAAAGAAATATGCCGGAAATACTTTCCCCAGATACCTATCGCTTTTGTGGTGGCCGACATCTGCAGGCCTGAGTTACTGATCGAAATAGAAGGGGAAGCTTTCATCCATTCTTAAATTATCGAAATTCGTATTCTGTTTTTATCTTAAAGAGACAAAAATTGATTGTTCAATTATGCCAATAAAATTGGCGGCTTCGCTGCATTTTTCTAATTTCACGTTTTTAATTTTAATTCGGATGATGTTTCCCAAACTTACAGTTCATACACCCATTGAGTTAATCAACCAATATGTGAAAGGCACCATGGTTGAAACTCTTGGAATTCAATTTACTGCCATCGGTGAAGGATGGGTTGAAGCCACTATGCCGGTGGATCACCGAACCTCTCGTCCCGGGGGTCTCTTGCACGGGGGAGCCAACCTGGCCCTGGCCGAAACAATTGCCGGGCTGGGCTCCATGCTCACTGTCGACATCAATGAATTTGATATTCGCGGCATCCAGGTGAGTGCCAACCACACCGGGGGCGTATCCGAAGGAACCGTTTGGGCCAGGGCTGAAATCGTACATCCCGGCAGTCAGACCCATGTATGGAATATTGAAATAAAAGATGAAGCCGGAAAACTGATTTCTACTGCCAGAGTGACCAACATGATTGTAAAACGAAATGGAAAATAACCTCCCCCTGGCTTCAATACTTGATCAGCTTCTGGAAAAGCACATCGCTTTTGCCTGTTGGTTTAATCCAAAGGATAACCGCCTGGGAATAGTGGCTGGTCATGCCTCTGATGTTAAATTACTGGATCGTTTCGATCAGCTCAACGGGGAAGCAGGATTTGTGTTTGCCCCCTACCGTATTACCGAAAAGTATCCGGTGATCCTGTTAAAACCCTCCATTTACCTCGATGATTTCAATTCGGCCGAGCTGCTTGATTTCAGTCATCTTGAGCCATTCACTTTGGCAACCGCCAGTGAGGATCATTGCAGTGCCCGGTCGAAAGAAGAATACCTTCAAACCATCGCTGAAACGGTTGCCGCCATTCAGCAGACTGAACTGTTGAAAGTAATTATTTCAAGACAAATACCCGTCAAAAGAAATGACCAATCGCTGGGCAGCACCTTTTTCCAGTTACACGACCAGACACCCAACGCCTTCACCTACCTGGTCAACCTGCCTGCCGCGGGCACCTGGATGGGGGCCACGCCTGAAGTATTGCTCAAATCGGAAAATGGAAGCTTTGAAACGGTTTCACTGGCTGGAACACAAGTGCGAAAATACGACGATCAGGATTATTACTGGAATACCAAGGATATTGAAGAACAGGCTTTTGTTTCGCGCTATATGCTCGAATTGTTTTACTGCTTCGACATCCATAAGTATAGGACCACCGGCCCCGAAACCCTTGAAAGTGGCAAGGTGGCCCATCTGAAGACTTCGTTCTTTTTCCCTGCTGAGAAGATTGAAAACTGCTTGGGAAACTTTATCGCTGAACTACACCCAACGCCGGCCGTTTGCGGATTACCCAAAAGCCTGGCCGATGAGTTTATCGCTGAAAAGGAAAAATACGACCGCAAATACTATACAGGTTATTTAGGTCCCTGGAAATTGAATCAACAAGTCAATCTTTTTGTAAATTTACGCTGCATGGAAATTACCAAGGATGAATTCATCCTCTATGCAGGCGGGGGAATTACCGCCAAATCAATTCCAGAACGCGAATGGGAAGAAACTAACCAAAAAGCTACCACTTTGCTGGCAGTGATTAATATATAAACGGTATGATTTCAGACAAAAAACAAATTCAACAACTCGCAGCCTTGCTCTTGAAAAAGGGAATTACAGACATCGTGATTTCTCCCGGTAGCCGCAATGCCCCCTTGATTAACACCTTTACAGGCATTCCTGAATTTAACTGCCGTAACATCGTGGACGAGCGCAGTGCCGGGTATTTTGCCCTCGGATTGGCCCTGAAGAAACAAAATCCAGTAGTTCTGGTCTGCAGTTCTGGTACCGCCACGCTGAACTATGTTCCCGCGGTAGCAGAGGCCTTTTACCAAAACATTCCCCTGATTGTATTGACGGCCGACCGTCCTGATTACTGGATTGACCAGGCTGAAAGTCAATGTATCAGGCAGGAGAATATCTACCAGAACTTTACAAAAAAGGGCATCTCCCTGCCTTTGGGCGAATCGGAAAAAGAACTTTGGTTCTCGGCCCGGCAGGTGAATGAATGTCTGAACCTGGCCATGTCTGGAAAATTGGGCCCTGTGCATATCAATATTCCAATGGAAGAACCGCTGCACAAGCTGGTTCAGGAAGATTTGCCACAGGTGAAAGAAATTGAGCAGGTCGAAATGCAGCCTAGTATAACGGAAGTTGAACTGACAAAACTGGTCGATTTGTTCAACCGCCCACAAAAAATAATGATCCTGGCAGGACAGTTGACACCCTCACCTGCGATTAATAATCTATTGTCCAGGCTGATTGATAAAACCGGAGCCGTGGTGGTGTGTGAACATTTATCGAATCTATCAGATTACAGATTCTTCCCAAGTACTGATTTACTGATGACAGGCATTCATGATGATCATACGGAAGCGTACCAACCTGATTTGATGATCAGTTTTGGGGGACAGTTTGTATCCAAATCGCTCAAACAATTTCTTCGCAAGAATAAACCTTCCCAGCACTGGCATTTAAGCCTGGGAAATGAACATTTCGACACTTTCCAGTCGCTCACCAAGGTGATCAATATGGGGGCGGAGGATTTCTTTGAATTATTTTCAGAATTTGTACAGCAAATCGATCAAAGCTACCTTGAACTTTGGAAAGGCAAACAAGTCAAGGTAAATCAACTTCGGGACAAGTTTACCAAGGACATTGCATTTTGCGACCTGAAAGTCTTTGACCTGATTCGTAAAAGTATTCCTGAACATTCAGTCATTCATTTGGGAAACAGCTCGCCGGTGCGCTATGCGCTGATCCATGATGCGGTGAAGAACGTCCAGTATTACAGCAACCGGGGTACTGCCGGAATCGATGGCTGCCTGTCAACTGCCGTAGGATTTGCCAGTGAATCAGAGAAATTGAATACCATCATCCTGGGTGACCTGTCCTTCTTTTACGACTCGAATGCCCTGTGGAACAAACACATCGGTTCCAATCTGCGGATCATCGTGATTCACAATGGTGGGGGAAACATCTTTGGCATGATCAAGGGCCCGGCAGATTCAGCTGCCTTTAACGAACATTTCTTTGCTGAAAATACCCACAAGGCCGAAGTGCTGGCCAAGGCCTTCGGGCTGGATTATTTCAAGGCCGAAAATGAAGGGGAACTGGTTCAGGCATTGAAGGAGTTTTATGCTCCAGATCAAAAGAAAGTGGCTTTACTAGAGGTGTTTACAAATGCTGAAACAAATAGCCAGCTCTTTAGGGAATTATTTAAATATATTAAAAGCTAACACACACCATACAATGAGCACAACCAGAGAATGGCAAACAATCCGTGAATACGAAGATATATTCTTCGATTTCTTTGATGGCATCGGTAAGATCACCATTAACCGCGAACGTTACCGCAATGCTTTCAGGCCTACGACGGTCAATGAAATATCAGACGCCTTAAAAATATGCCGTGAAGACCAGCGTATCAATGTGGTAGTGCTGACCGGGGCAGGCGACAAGGCTTTCTGTGC
Source organism: Prolixibacteraceae bacterium (assembly GCA_036504555.1). Taxonomy (GTDB): domain Bacteria; phylum Bacteroidota; class Bacteroidia; order Bacteroidales; family Prolixibacteraceae; genus Aquipluma. The sequence goes on from DASXUZ010000148.1 coordinate 26,615, forward strand.
CGGTGGCGACCAAACGGTCAAAGGCAAGGGTGGCTACATTGACAAGGACGGCATCCCGCGCCTCAACATACTGGAAGTGCAGAAGCAAATCCGCTCGATGCCCAAGCCAGTGATCGCCATGGTCAATGGTTATGCCATTGGCGGTGGTCATGTGCTGCACGTGGTATGTGATATCACCATTGCATCCGAGAATGCCATCTTCGGACAGACAGGCCCCAAGGTGGGAAGTTTCGATGCCGGATTGGGCTCCTCTTACCTTGCCAGTATTGTGGGACAGAAGAAAGCCCGTGAAATCTGGTTCATGTGCCGCCAGTATTCAGCAGCCGAAGCCCTGGAAATGGGATTGGTCAACAAGGTAGTTCCGTTTGATCAGTTGGAAGATGAGGTGGTGGCCTGGGGGCAGAAAATGCAGGAGCACAGCCCGCTGGCCTTGCGAATGCTCAAGCTGGGACTCAATGCCGACCTCGATGGACAAATCGGCATCCAGGAGTTTGCCGGTAACGCCACCTTGCTGTATTACCTGACTGAAGAGGCCCAGGAAGGCAAACACGCCTTCCTCGAAAAGCGCAAACCAGACTTCAAAAAATATCCTAAATTCCCGTAGTACAAGCTCTTTAAAAATGCAATAATATTATTAGTAATAAAATTGTTACTTTTAAAACTGCAACTAACAAGAATGTAACTAACAAGAATGTAACTTACATTCTTGTTACATTAGCATCTCTTAATATTAAGCCCAAATAGAATAAAACGACCAAGCATAAACAGAAAATGGCAACACTTCAAAGTTGGATCAAAGCAGCACGTCTGCGCACCTTGCCCCTGGCCATGTCGGGCATCCTGATGGGTGCTGCCTTGTCGTATTTCGACGGGGACTTCAATTCTAGGGTGACCATTTTGGCCATAGTCACCGCCTTGTTCATTCAGATCTTCTCCAATTTTGCAAACGATTACGGCGATTCACAAAAGGGAACCGACAACCAGCACCGGGTGGGCCCTCAACGAACGGTTCAAAGTGGTGAAATCAGTCCCAGTCAGATGAAAGCGGGAATGGCAGTTCTGATTGTGCTGAGCCTGGCAAGTGGAATCTGGTTGATAGGAGAGGGGACCAAAGGACTTGAGCTGAGTACCTTTCTGATTTTCCTCGCCTTCGGAATTGTGGCCCTCATTGCAGCCTACCGATATACCGCCGGAAGCAATCCATACGGGTATGCTGGATTGGGCGATGTAGCCGTATTTCTATTCTTCGGATTATTACCCGTGGCCGGTACCTATTTCCTCAATACCCACCAACTTACGGCTGAAATCTTTCTTCCAGCCATTAGCATCGGGCTTTTCAGCACCGGGGTCTTGAACCTGAACAATATGCGCGACATCGAGAATGACCGCAATTCGGGAAAGAAAACCGTGGTGGTGAGAATGGGTAGTGTCCTGAGCAAGGGATATCACACCAGCCTGATTGTAGTTGGATGGCTCAGTGCCGTTCTGTTTGTAGGACTTAGGATGCAATCAGCTTACCAGACCTTATTCATCTTGACCCTGCCATTGTTTATCAGTGATCTGGTAAAAATCAACAAGATACAGGAGCCCCGACAGCTTGATCCCTTTCTGAAGAAATTATCGATTGCAACCTTGTTGTTCACCCTGTTGTTTGGAATCGGGATAATCTTAGCAACCTGATAGACTTGAGGTGCAAAAATGAAATTATCAAATTATCAAATTATCAAATTATCATTTACGTACACAAATGACATTTTGGTAATTTGATAATTAGCCGAAGCTGACAGGCAAATTATAAAACGGTGACAATCTGTTCCGCAGTTCCGCAATTCCGCAGTTCCGCAAGTTTACCTATACTTGCGGAATTGCGGAACTGCGGAACAGATTGTTTTGTCCTGAAATAGGTTTACAGAAAAAGTAAACTAAAAACAGTACGTGTCACAGGCTATTCAACTTTCTTTTTGTGTTTTACAATCTCCCCCTGCACCACAAAAGTAATTGATTCGGCTATATTGTTGGAGTAGCTGGCAATGCGTTCAATCAGGTTGACAATGATCAGAAGGTTAGAGGCAACAACGACCACCTCGGATTGATGCATCATTTCGTTTAAAATCTTTTCAGCAATAGCCTCACAGCCTTTTTTTAAAGTGGCTGAACGATTGTATATCTTCTTGCAGTATTTCAGATCATGCGATTGGACCAAATTTAATACATCGGCAAACAACAGTGAAGTTTCATGTCCGATGGCATCAACACCCAGTTCAGCTATCACTATTTGGTAATCATCCAGTGGCGCTATGCGTTTGGCAATATTGACTGCGTGATCGCCAACCCGTTCAAGGTCATTGTTGATCTTCAGTGCCGAGAGAATATATCTTAAATCAGATGCAACGGGCTGCTGTAAGGCAAAAATCTTCTGGCATAATTTATCGATCTTCACATCGAGTGTATCAATTTCCTTGTCATTGCTGATCACTTTCTTTGCAAGCTTTAGGTCATATTTTTCCAAGGCCGTCAGGGCATCATTGACCTGTTGGTTCACCTGCGAACACATCAGCACCACTTTGTGGGTAAGTTTTTCAAGTTCTGAATCGAATATTCTGTTTTCCATAGGTCTAAATAGTTCCAAGTTTAAAGTTCCAGGTTTCAGGCGAGGACATTTGATCGAAATACAACTTTGAACTTGAAACTTGAAACTCTTTTCCAAGCTCCATGCCCCAAGCGCCGTGCCTTTTCTCTCATCCAAACCTTCCCGTAATGTAATCTTCCGTTTGTTTCTTATTTGGATTGGTAAACATCTTTTTGGTTTTATCGAATTCGATGAGTTCCCCTAAATAGAAGAAAGCCGTCAGATCACTGATTCGTGCTGCCTGTTGCATGTTGTGGGTGACGATTACGATGGTGTAATTTTCTTTCAATTCGACAATCAACTCCTCAATTTTGGCCGTTGAAAGTGGATCAAGCGCACTGGCTGGTTCGTCCATCAGTACAATCTCTGGATTAACAGCCAATGTGCGGGCAATGCAAAGTCGTTGTTGCTGTCCTCCTGAAAGACCAAGTGCAGAATCGCCCAAACGGTCTTTTACTTCCTCCCAGATCGCTGCATTTTTAAGTGCTGTTTCAACAATCTCATCCAGTTGCATTTTTCCATTCACTCCATTAATTCTAGGACCATAAGCGACATTCTCATAAATTGATTTGGCAAAAGGATTCGACTTCTGGAATACCATGCCCACCTTTTTGCGCAAGGTGACCACATCAATGTTTTTATCGTAGATATTGACATTGTCAATCAGAATTTTCCCTTCAATTTTAACGCCGTCAATCAGGTCGTTCATGCGGTTCAGGCTTCTGAGGAAGGTCGATTTTCCACAACCCGATGGACCGATAAAGGCAGTTACTTTCTTCTCCGGAATACGAATGGAAATATCATTGAGGGCCATTTTGCTTCCGTAATGCAGAAACATGTTTTCGGTTTGTATTTTTTCTACGATCATAGTTAGTTTGATTTCTTTTGTCTGATTCGGTATCTTAGAATGATGGCTGAAATATTCAGGATAAATGTAAGGGCCAACAATACAAGAGTGGTGCCAAACTGAATGGGCATTGTCTGGTCAACATTGGCCGATTGAGTTGACATCACATAAATATGATACCCCAGCACCATAAACTGATCGCTGAATGATGCCGGAAGGGTAGCCACATAGTAGGCAACCCCGGTAAACAGGATGGGCGCTACTTCTCCCGCCCCGCGACTGACGGCCAGGATGGTTCCTGTCATGATTCCTGAGATCGATCCCGGAACAACCACCTTCCAGATTGTTTGCCATTTGGTTGCTCCCAGGGCAAGGCTGGCGGCACGTAGATCCTGCGGCACGGTTTTTAAAGCTTCTTCTACAGAAACGATCACTACCGGCAAAGTCAAAAGGGCCATCGTCAGACTTGCCCAAAGGATATTGGGTTGGCCCCATTTTAATTCTCCCCCCAGAAATGCATTGTCCATTTGGGTACCTACAAATTTGATGAAAAAGCCCAGGCCAAAAAGCCCGTATATGATGGAAGGAATAACTGCCAATGTACGCACGGCGAACCTGATGGTTTTGGCAATCAATGAATTTTCCTTGGCATATTCGGTCAGATAAATGGCCGTTATGGTACCAAACGGAACGGCAGCCACTGACATGATAATCACCAAAAGGGCTGTTCCGTAGATGGCAGGAAAGATTCCCCCCTTTGTCATTCCATCTTTCGGAAAACTGGTTAGGAATTCCCAGGATATCTGGTCTTTTCCACCCACAACAATCACTGTAACCATCACTACCACAATGGCGATGATCAGCACCGCAGATGAAAGCGTCAGGCCTTCTATCAATATGCCTTTTATATTGTTTTTAAAGCTCTTGATCATTTTCCTTGTATTCTTTTCATTAATTTCCCTTTCACATAGAACTCAGCAATGGCGTTGATCACAAAGGTGAAGATGAACAACAGTGAGCCGATGAGAAAGAGTACATTGTAATGGGTATCTCCAAAGACTACTTCTGCCATTTCGGCTCCAATGGTAGCTGCCAGAGTACGAACCGACTCAAAGGGATTCAGTCCCATTTGGGCTGCATTTCCTGTTGCCATCAGGGCGATCATAGTTTCGCCAAAAACCCGCCCTATACCCAATAGCACGGCAGCAAAGATGCCCGGTGTGGCTGCCGGAAGTATTACAAAGAAGGCAGTTTGCCATTTCGAAGCTCCCAATGCAAGGCTGGCTTCATAAAACGATTTAGGCACTGCCGTCAGCGCATCCTCGGTAATGGTAAAAATAATTGGGATGGCTGCAATACCCATGGCAATACCCCCGACAAATGAGTTCAAACGGGTATCGTAATGGAAAACATCCTGAAGGAAGGTAGCCAAGATCATCAATGCAAAAAAACCGATCACCACTGAAGGAAATCCGGCAAGCAATTCAATGGTAGGCTTGATGATTTCTTTCATCCGTTTACTGGCAAACGATGCGGTATATAAGGCAGCAAGGATAGCCAGCGGTGCAGCAAACAAAAGGGCTATCATGGTAATCTTAAGGGTTCCGATAATGAGTGCCAGGATTCCATAACGGGGTTTTTCAGAAACCGGAACCCAGTCTTTGGTCAATATCGACTTCAAGGCAGTCTGGTTATCGTCAAAGCCACTACCTGCACTGACGGTATAACTCTCCTTGTCAGTTGGGGACTGAGTGGTAGTATCTGTCACATCGCCATAGGTTTCCTGGGTTTCCCCGGCTGCCGGTTGATCTGTTACCTCACCATAAGTTTCCTGAACCTCCGGGACCGCTTGGTCGGTTACCTCTCCATAGGTTTCCTGCGTTTCAGCAGCCTTGCCTGAAGCTACAGTCTGTTGGGAGGTCTTTTGAGAAGCAAAAATGGGTAATGATTCACGGAATACAAATATGAAAATCAAGACAATAATCGTGATGGAAAGAAAAGCGACTCCCTTGATCACCTTTTCGGCAATGTAATCACTCCACCTGAACTTCTTTTGGGTGATGTCGATCAGTGTGGAAGCTGAACGGTCTGATTTTTTCTTCTTTTTTTTGTCTTTTGTCATAAGAACAATCGCGTTTCACCAAATGGGGAATATGAAAATGAATAGGCAAACTACCTTCCGGAGAAGGTAATCTGCCATGATCAATTATAGATGCTTGTATAATTTTCTCTCAAAATTATTTTACAGGGAAATAACCTGCATCAACAGCCAACTTCTGACCTTCCGGGCTCAAGATCCAATCGATGTAACTTTTCATTGCACCCGTTGGTTTGTTTTTCAGGTACATATAGAGAAAGCGGGTAATTGGATACTGGTTGTTTTTAATGGTTTCTGCCGAAGCTTCGTAAGCCGGACTGTTTTCATCCTTTTTTACTTTGCATATTTCAATTCCTTCAGCATAAGCTGCACCACCATACCCAATTGCATTGGGATCTTTCTTTACTGCATTCACCACTGCGGCTGTGCCAGGCAAAGTCTGACAGCTGGAGGCATAGTCACCTTTTACTACATTTTCCTGAAAGAACACATAAGTACCCGAACTGTTTTCACGACCATAGAGTTTGATGTCTGCATCAGCTCCACCCACTTCTTTCCAGTTGGTAATATTGCCTTTGAATATTTCACTCAGTTGTTTAATGGTGAGTTCCTTTACCTTATTGGTAGGGTGTAAGTAAATGGTGATACCATCTTTGGCACAGGCCACTTCAACGCCCAGGGTATTGTACCTGGATTTGAGTTTTTCCTTTTCCGTAAGTTTCATTTTACGGCTTGCATTGGCAATGTCTGTAGCTCCGTTGATCAAAGCTGAAATTCCTGTTCCTGAACCACCGCCAGTTACCTGGATAGAGGTGTTTGGATTCGTTTTCATATAGACTTCAGCCCATCTCTGGGCCAGGATTACCATCGTATCCGAGCCTTTTACCGTGATGCGGTCAGTGGCTGGTGCAAATGCAAAGCCAATCAGGCCAAATAAAAGGGTAATTACTGCGAACTTTTTATTAATCATTGTTTTCATGTTGTCTGTTTTTAAAAGTTGAACTTGTATTGTTTAAAATTTGGCTTGAATTCTTAAAGTAAGAAGGTTGTTGTTAACCACTTTGCTGTAATCCAGCCCTTTTGGCACTTTTGTTCCGTCGGCCTTGGTATAGTCTTCTGTCAGGTTTCCAATACCAGCTCCATCCACTCCGACTTTTTCATTCTGAACAATGTCATAATTTAGAGAGATTCTTAAATTGTCATCAAAATAGTGGTGTAGGGCCAAACTGAAAGTAGTCGTTGCAAGGTCGCTTTTGCCACTGACCTTACTTTTCAAAGTGGTCAGATCAGGCGAAGTGAATTGTTTAATTGTTACATCTTTACCCTTCACATCGGTGTTTGGATCGTAATAATCGTAACGGAAGGCAAACTGGTTCTTCTTACCCAGGTTCTTGATGAAATAGAGGTAGTAACCGGCAAAGTTGTTCTGGAAGTTGGCTACCCCTGGAACTGCTGCTGTAGTTCCAACGGCGGCAATGGGAGAATAACCAATGGAAGCATTTTTACCGGCAATGTATTCGCCTTTAAATGACATTCCGCCTAGTAGATCGGCAAACAACTGGAATTCACCACCTACCCAATTTCTTTTTACCGCATCCCCAACCTTGACATTTTCAACAGTGGTATAATCACTGCTTAAAGTTTGCAGGGCGTTTGATTTCAATGATCCGAAGTAACCGTGAGCTCCAAAATCCAGCCCGCCAAAGCTTCCCAACTGGAGGTTATAAGTGGCGCGCACCATGATATCTTTATAATTGTCGTAATCTTTGTTTTCAACGGTATTCAGGTTCGCTCCTGCACTGTTAGCAATGGTCAAACCATCAGTACCGTTCAGTAAAGCAAACTGCAAATGAAAAGGGATATTCACTGGGTTGAATTCCAATTTGGCTCCAATGGCGCGTTCTCCCGGATAAAGTATACTAATCACTTTGGAACGTTCTGCCACTTCGCGCTGACTGGATGAATATTCAACCTCATAATTGGGACGATTGAATTTACCGGCCCATAAGCTGAATGACTTTGTCCAGCGGTCGTTTAATACCACATAGGCATCCTTTAAAGAAAGGTTGCCAGGGGCAAAATCAGGGGTGAGGACAAATTTAACACCATCAGCTGCTTCATAAGTAAATTTCACCCTGGCCCGTCTGATCGAAAAGTAATTGTTAGGCTGGATACTTGGGTTCTCAAAATTCTGGTACTGTGCCTGGATGTAACCTGATACTTTGATCTTGGTCAATTTCTGAAGATCGGCTTCATCAGTAGCTAGCCTTTCTGTTAAACCGCTTACCTTATCGTTCACTTCTGAAATTTGTTCCTTTACGGTTGCTTCCTGTGCCTGAGCTCTAAAGGTAAAAGCTGAAATCAGCATTAAAGCAATTAAACTAAGTCTTTTCATATCTTTCAATTTTAAATTTGGTTCTCATTAAATGATGATACAAATCTCCATTAATGCTATTACAAAACGATTACAGTATTATTAATTATAGATTACATCTATAGCAAAGGCCACTATATTCATGAATTTGAAGTTCAGATACGCATTACAAAAATGTAACAAGGCTTAGGTTTGTCATTTTGCTTTTTTAATCCAATCAACAATCTGTATGTTTCACCTTTATTTTGAAATATGACATTGCAGATTTCCAATTAATTAAAAATGGATTAATTCACCACAAATGAATGCGAAGTAGTTAAAACAGGGCAATGCTTTTTCAGAATGGTTCCAAGTATTTCAACAGTTAAATCAGGGAATTTGATCAGAATTGCTGCCGGATCTTGAATCCAATGAGCCAGTTCGGGGGCTGATGTGGTGAAGTGGTCAAGCACCTTTATTCCCATTGATTTAAGGTAGGCGGCATTGCAATGTTGCTCATATTGACCTTTCATCGGGATAACACATAGCTTTTTGCCAAGAAATATGGCTTCTGCGGGGCCTTCAAAACCAGCCGAACAGATTAACCCTGTACAACTGAGAAAACTTTCGGTAAAGCCCTCAAGTGAAACGGGATGAAACTGAATGTTTCCAATGGTATAATGGTGGTTTGAATGTTTGGAAAAAACCTGCCATTCGGTATCCGGGATTTGGGATAGGACATCCTGTATTTGCTGATTGCTATAGGCTGGAAGATAAACTGTATAATGAGTTTTAACAGTCGCTTCAGCATTACGGATGGTTGCACGAATGACAGGGGGGAAAATCACAGGAGAGAATGCTTTAAAATTGAACCCATATTTAATTTTCGCCGGAGCATAATGTTTCAGAATCAGTTTTCCTATGTAATCGTTGAATTTGGGTTGGGGAGCTGATGGATGCAGAACTGCATTCTGATGACTTAGCCCAATGCAGGTGATTCCTTTCATTCGGCAAGCCCAGGCAGAGACTGGTTCAAAATCACTGATCACAAGATCGTATTGTTCTACTGGCAGATTTCGGATATCTTGGAAAAAATTGAATACTTGTAAGCGTTGAAAAGTTTTCAGCAGATCAACACCTCCATTTTGCCCAACGATAAAACTTAAACCGGAGAAAGAATAGTCGATCGGGAAGGGTACTTTCAAGTCGGCCTGTGTGCCACTGACCAACACATCGGTGTCGGCCATCGACTTTAAGATGGGGACAATTTCGGTGGCACGGGCCAGGTGGCCGTTTCCAGTTCCTTGTATGGCGTATAAGATTTTCATTTTAATGCTTAAAAGAAGCTTGCAACTTTTAGTTCTTCCAGAATTGATTTGTACAATTGATTTTTATCCGGAATATAAAGTTCATCACCGGGTAATTCAAGTTCCTCCTCCAAATCAGCATTGAAATAGGCCAGTTTCCATTCCCCGTCAATGCACTCAGCTGCCGAATAATGGTCAATCCAATCGCCACAGTTAATGTACCTGACTGTTCCTTTATCTGTGGTTATGGTTTTATCAGCCGGTACATGTGAGTGACCACAGATTACCAGGTCAATATTTTTACTCAAGGCAGCATTGGCAATGGCCAGTTCGTAATTAGTCAGTATCTTTTTTTCTTTCGAAATACGTTCCTTCATAGAAGTATAAAGGGTCATGTCTTTACCTCCGAAAACTCTCAGGCAGGCGTTTAATAGTTTATTGAATCCTGTCAGCATGCCATAGGCTGCAGCTCCGAATCTGGCCAATCTAGGGGAATGATGAATGATATGATCAAAAACATCACCGTGAAAAATCCAGGTTCTTTGGTTTCCAACGGTCAGTTCAAGTTGGTTGACAATACTGAAATGTCCCAGCCTGGTGCCGTTGAACTTACGGAAAACGTCATCGTGATTGCCTGTAATATAAACCACCTGCACCCCCTTTTCAATCATTTTCACCAACTGACGAATCACTTTCAAATGGGCTTTTGGAAAATAGTTTCGGCTAAATCGCCATGAGTCGATAATGTCGCCATTTAAAACCAATGTCTTGGGTTGAATGGATTTTAAATATTTAAGCACGTGTTTGGCTTTGCTGGCCATGGTGGCAAGATGGATGTCGGAAATGACGGATATATCTAATTTTCGGAGAGCTTCCTGCATAATATCTATTGCTTAAATGATTATGCAAGTAAGTTTTATGCCATTACAGAAAGATTAATATTCAATCAATATATTATTAAAGTATTGTGCCGCTGAAATATCTTTTATATCACCTTTAATCAGTAAAGGGAGTATAAAAAACGGGGCCCTGATCATTTGCCAGTTGGTAACTATTTTTGAAAACAGGTGTAAAATAGATGAAACCCAATTCTCTGGCGTTTACACAAAGTAATTTATACTCTCAGGGCGCGATAAGTTGGTTCTAAATGAGAAAGCTGAACATTCAAATTAGAATTAATGAAGCTGTAATCAATATGTAACAACTTTGTAATTATTTATAGGGACTTTTGGGGTCTAAATGGCTAGTTATTTACAAATTATTGGCCCAAATTTTATCAATCTTTAATATTTAAGTATATTTATAAGGACTCTTGCGATGGAATTTATATTTTTAAATTTCAAAATAGTAGAGTTGACCTTGCAGTTGAATTTTAAAATCATAACAAAGAAGAGATGGCACAAAAGAAGCACGAAGTAATAGCTGAAATTTTATCTGATTATGAGAAGCTTGCCAATCAGGTGCTCAGCCAACTAGATGAGGTGAAGAAACTGATTGCCTCCTCGGAGCAACTTCCGGGTAAAGAGCAATTGAAAGATTTGAAAGGTCATGAAAGCAAAATCAATAAACTCGAAGTAAAGATCAGTGATAACATCATTCAATCCATTGCACTCTATCAGCCGGTTGCTTCTGAGATTCGTAATTTGATGGCCTGTTACCGCATTGTGATTAGTCTTGAACGCATCGGTGACTTGGCATTGAGTATTGCCAAACAATTGAGCCGCATCGAGAGTCAGGAGGTTTATTCCAGTCTTTCAAATTTTATCTCAAAAATGATGGATTTGAGTGTTGAAATGGCTCGCAGTTCGATGTTATCCTTTATCAACCACGATATGGAATTGGCCATGTGGACCATCAAATCAGAATCCATTGTCGATGAATTTAACCACAAGATGTTGAAGAAAGTGGCTGAAGGGGCAGACTTGGTTGCCAAGGATAAAAACATACTGGTCAGTTTTATTACCATCAAAGAGCTGGTATCGAATATCGAGCGTATTTCTGATCATGCTGCCAACATTGCCGAGGCTTCGATTTATGCGCACCAGGGCAAGGATCTCAGGCATCACCGTGTAAAAGTGCAAGACGCAAAATCAAAACCATCAAAAGATGAGTAATCCCTATAAAATATTGGTTGTTGATGACGAAAAGGACCTCTGCGAGATTCTTCAATTCAACCTGGTCAGTGAAGGTTTCGAAATAGAAGTGGCCTATTCGGGAGAAGAAGCGCTGAACAAGCCGATTGAAAGTTTTGACCTGTTGCTGCTCGATGTGATGATGGGCGGAATGTCGGGATTTAAACTGGCCGACAAAATCAGGAAGGAATTGGGACTTTCGGTTCCCATCATCTTTCTGACAGCCCGGGAAGCAGAAAACGATCTTCTCACCGGGTTTAACGTGGGAGCCGATGATTATCTATCCAAACCATTTTCCATCAAGGAGCTCACGGCTCGCATCAAAGCCGTGCTAAGGCGTGGCAAAACAATTGAAAGCAAGCCCAGGGTGATCACCGTTGATAACATGGAACTTGATTTGAACCGCAAATCGGTCACTATCGACCAGGAGCCTGTTATACTTACGCGTAAAGAGTTTGAAATACTGGTGATGTTGGTTTCCAGCAAGGGCAAGTACCTAAGCCGACAGGAAATCCTGGACCGTATCTGGAGTGATGATGTGATTGTAACAGATCGCAATGTGGATGTCAACATTGCTCGACTTAGGAAAAAGATAGGGGAATTGGGAAATTGCATCAAGGGACGCACTGGATACGGCTACTGTTTCGATAATTAGGAAGACGGAAGACGAAAAGGTGAGAAATAAGAAACAAAGATCAAGGTACAAGAAACAATGAACACGAACATCAATTGGTAGTATCGTTTCTTATTTCTCGTTTCTTATTTTTTGTTTTATTTTTAAAAGAATTTAACAACAAAAATATAAATTAAGCCAGTGATTTTACAACGCACCTTCCGGCGACGGATATTTATCAACTTCTTTGTCGTATTTACGATCTTCACCCTGGTTGTTTTGGGCTACCAGTACGATCGTGAAAAAAGCTACCGGACGGGTCAGCTGGAAAGTATTCTGGATAATATCTCGGAAGTTACCCACCGATACATTGAGCACAAGAAGATTTTTGAATCGGGTGACTTTAAGGCTCTTGATACTCTAAAAACACTGTTGCCCATTGCCAATACACGGTTAACCATTGTCGATAGGTCAGGGAAAGTATTGTACGACAGCTTTGTGGCCGATGTTCATACCATGGAAAACCATCTGAAACGACCTGAAGTGCAGCAGGCACTCGCCTCAGGGAAAGGTTCCAATATCCGTCTATCGGCAACCACCAACCAGAAGTTTTATTATTATGCCAAGAATTGCGATCAGTATTTTGTCAGGACAGCAGCGGTTTACAATGTCGATATTATCAAATTTCTGAAAACCGGACATGTATTTTTGCTTTTTATTGCTTCTCTTTTCATCCTGATGTGGATTTTGCTTCATTTCACTACCAAACGACTGAGCGACTTTATCGTCAAGCTAAAAGATTTTGCCTTAAAAGCGGGACAAAATGAAGACATTTCCAAGATGGATATTAACTTTCAGGAAGATGAGCTGGGGGTAATCCGAAAACAAATCACACAGATTTATGACAATCTGAAAACTACAAAAGATGAATTAACCAGTGAAAGGGAAAAAATACACGGACACCTCCAGGTTTTGAAGGAGGGCATCTCTATTTTTTCTCCTGAGAAACAAAAGATATTGGCCAACAGCCATTTTATTCAGTTCATCAATATGATTTCAGATAAATCGACCATTTCGGCTGAGCATATTTTTTCGATTCCTGAATTTGGCAAAGTGGTTGAGTTTATTGGACAATGGCAAAAGCAAAAGGTTGTCGCTCTCAATAAAGAACTCCCCCAGATTGAATATACCATCGAAAAGAACGAAAAATTCTTTCAAATCAGGTGTATTATTTTTTTAGATAGAAGCTTTGAGGTGCTCATTATTGATGTGACCCGCCCAGAGAAACAACGACTGCTGAAGCAACAGCTCACCTCAAACATTGCACACGAGCTGAAAACACCCTTGTCATCGATTAAAGGCTATCTCGAAACTGTATTAAACAATCCGGCTATTACGGCAGAAAAACAGACCTATTTTCTGGAGAAGGCATTTGCCCAGTCGGAGCGATTAACCGATTTGCTGAACGACATTTCGCTGCTGAACAACATCGAGGATGCCGGAGGACTGTTTGAATTCAAGCCCCTAATGTTGAAGCCGATTATTAATGATGCCATTGAAAACCTGAAATTAAGGCTTACCGAACGCAACATGGAATATGAGGTAGATGTGGACAAAGATGTGGTAGTGAATGGGAACGAATCACTGTTGTTTTCCGTATTCCAGAACTTGGTGGAGAACTCGATCAACTATGCAGGCAACAACACCAAGATCACCATCAAGAAATATCTGGAAGACAGTCAGTTCTATTATTTCCAATACACCGATACGGGAGTTGGCATTTCGGAAGAACACCTGCCACGCATTTTTGAACGCTTCTACCGGGTTGATTATGGCCGTTCTCGTGAAACAGGGGGTACCGGTCTGGGCCTCTCAATTGTAAAGAACGCCATCCTGCTTCACAAGGGCGAAATATCGGTAAAAAACCGGCCTGAGGGTGGATTGGAATTCCTGTTTTCGCTGGCTAAAAAATAGAATACCCATTTGTTCTTTTTTATCTCTTGTTTAACAGGAACCATGCTCTATAGAATTAGAAAATTATAATGCCGAAGAACTTGCTTGCAATAGGCTAATTATCTGTGTTAGGACAAATCGTAAATAGTAAATCATTTAATTGTAAATACTTAGACCTCTTCGAGTGTTTTGATGTCAAATTTTTTCATTTTCATAAATGCTTCCATTACTTTTTGAGCCTTGTCCGGGTTGCTCATTAATTTTGATAGCACTGTTGGAACAATTTGCCATGAAACACCGAATTTATCCTTAAGCCAGCCACAACGACCTTCTTCTCCGCCATCAGCGGTAAGATGGCTCCAGTAGTGGTCAATTTCTGCTTGTGATTCACAGTCAACAACAAAGGATACCGCTTCCGAGAATTTAAAATGTGGACCACCATTAAGACCCATGAATTTTTTCCCATCTAGTTCAAACATGACTACCATTTGATTGTCGGAGATGATTTTTGAGTTTTTGAAAATGGAGCAATAGAACTCAGCTGCTGCTTTTGCCTGTCCGTCAAACCACAGGCATGGATAAATATTGTTTGTCATTTTTTGATGTTTTGATAAAAGGGTACAACAATAGTTCTGCCATTATGTGAATAAAAGCTTGTTCAGATTGTATTATTGAATCTTGTTCAGAATTTTAACTTCAGGCATGCCAATCACTCCAGCACTTTCCATATCTTCTTTCAAAGTAGGATTTTGAAGAAACACATGAACGACTTCTATACTGGGAAATTCGGTCATAACACTTATCAGATTTGGATTATCAACTGAGGTATAGATTCCTGCGGTTTTCACACCTGCCTCTGCACGAGAATGTTCTCCAGCTTCAAATCCCTTTCTCCACTCTGCAAGATCCTTTACTTCATGGGTTAAAATTACGTTTACCATCCCCTTGTTTTTTTAGTTATTCATACTATAAGTTTAGCTATCGTTAAAAGAACATTACACCGGAGTATAATGTTTAAATTAAAAGACAAACTAGTATTAAATGGATCTTGTTTTTGGATTCATTTTTAATCCGCTTTTTTAACTTTCCCGTACTTCAAATAGGGAATAATCGCTTCATTTTTAAATCCTGAAGTGCCATCATATTCAATGGTTACAACTGGGATGCCGGTTATTTCTTCAATTCTGGAGGCCATCGCTTCGGTTACCAATGATGGACAGCAATAGGATGGATTGGTTTGAATAAACAGGGTAATATCAGGGTGTTGTTGAGTCAACACATGAATTTTAAGGATGTTTTCAATCGATTCCCCGGCATGCAGCAGATGGAGGCCAAATTGGTTCAAGCAGTCTTCGCGTTTCATACTTTCATCCTTCCTGGGCCTTCCCAGTATACGGTAGAAATAGGGATTGAATTTATCTTCAATCAGCTTTCAATAGATATTCACCTGTTTTTAACTTCACAATATAATAACTGGCTCTTTCCTATTGAGGATGAATTTCTTGGACGTTCATTCGGTTCCGCAATTCCGCAGTTCCGCAATTCCGCATGATTACCAAATCTTGCATAATTGCATAATTGCGGAACCGAATGCATTTTATTTTATACCTTTAAAGTTCAAAAGCCAGTTCAGTCATGAAAGCCCGTTTTAAAAAATATACACTCCATTTCAAGCAGCCATCGGGCACTTCACGGGGCGTATACACCAACCGCGAGGTATGGTATATTCTATTAACCGATGGCACCAATACCGGCATTGGCGAATGTGCCCCCCTGCCCAACCTGAGCATTGAAAGGCCCGGTGAGATGAGCGGCAAATTGCTGCAGGTATGTGAACAGATTGGCTATTTCAGCCAGTTTCCCCAAGAGCTCAAGGACTGGCCCTCTATCCGCTTTGGACTCGAAACCGCCATGCTTGATTTGCAAAACGGCGGCCAACAGCTCTTGTACCCCTCGGCTTTTACAGGTGGCGAGCAGGGAATCCCAATCAACGGGCTGATCTGGATGGGAACGCATGATTTCATGAAGCAACAGATTCGCACCAAGCTGGAGGCCGGTTTCAGGTGCATCAAAATGAAAATAGGAGCCATCGATTTTGAATCTGAATTCAGCTTGCTCAAAGAAATCCGTCAAGAGTTTTCACCCCGGGAGATTACCCTCAGGGTAGATGCCAATGGAGCCTATTCCTACCAGGCGGCACTCGAAAACCTGAAACGATTGTCCGATTTGCAGATTCATTCCATCGAACAACCCATAGCGGCTGGACACTGGGACGAAATGGCCAGATTGTGTGAACAGTCACCTGTTCCCATTGCCCTGGATGAAGAGTTGATTGGGGTATTCAATCCCAAAGAACTGGCTCAAATTGCACAGCAAATTCACCCCGCCTATTTTATCCTAAAGCCCAGTCTGCACGGTGGACTGGCTGGATGCCAAAAGTGGATTGAACTGGCTGAGCAACATGAAATCGGATGGTGGGTCACTTCTGCCCTTGAATCCAACATCGGGCTCAATGCCATAGCGCAGTGGACTTTTCAGCAAAATATCACTACCGAACAAGGATTGGGAACTGGCCAACTATATACCAACAACATTGACTCGCCCCTTCAGATTGTGGGCGATCAGCTCTGGCACCAACCCCATCTTAAATGGCAACTTCAACTCTTGAAGGATGAATAACAGGCCAGCCATTATTACAATCAACGGGATAAGCTACAGGGAAGATGAGTTGGCTTTGCTGATTGCAGAAAAACTCGTATCTTCTCAATTGCCCGATTGGGAAAGGGAATTATTTGCATTTCTGAAAGAATGGTTTTCTACCGCTGCCACCATTCAGGCACAAACCTCGGGCAGTACGGGTGAGCCTACACCCATCGGATTACCAAAACCGGTCATGGTAAACAGTGCCAGGCGGACCATCGCATACTTTGGGCTGAGACCGGATGACCAGATTCTGCTGAGCCTTCCCTGCCGTTACATTGCGGGAAAAATGATGGTTGTAAGGGCTATCATTGGTAAAATGGACCTGGTTACCCTTGATCCCTCTTCTGAATTTGAGCTCTTATTAAACCACCGCTTCGATTTGGGAGCCATGGTCCCCAACCAGGTATTTAAACTCCTGGGGAGTGAAGCAGGGAAGGAAAAGCTTGAAAATATCCGCAATCTACTGATTGGCGGCTCCTCGATTGCCACAACTTTGGAAGCCCAGGTGAGTCTGTTAAAAAGTCGGGTGGTCTCTACCTATGGAATGACCGAGACGGCCTCGCACATTGCTATCCGTGAATTGTCAGGTGACAGGCGTTCAGATATATACCACTGCCTGACCGGCATTTCAGTTACCCTGTGCCAAAACGGATGCCTGCAGATCCATGTTCCCGATCAGGTCGATTCACTGCAAACCAATGACATGGCTGAAGTCCTTTCTCCCGATAGTTTCAGGATATTGGGAAGAGCCGATGATGTGATCATTTCAGGGGGAATCAAATACTGGCCCGAAACCATTGAAAGGAAGCTGGAAGCTTTGTTCAGTGAACGGTTTGTCATCTCCTCCCTGCCCGATCAGATGCTGGGCGAAAAGCTGGTACTGGTGATCGAAGGTACATCTGCCAATACCCAATGGATTGAACAAAAAGCCAGCGAACTGCTTTCACCCTTTGAGCGGCCAAAAGGGATTTGCCTGTTGGAAACATTCCCTCAAACCCACAATTGCAAACTGAAAAGAAACGAGATCAAGCGATTGATCAATAATTAGTTGCATGAGCTGCATTTTGTGAATTTGGCTTCCAGCTACTTCTTTCATTTCATTGCGCGACAAAGATGAAGCTAGTAAATATTGAAATAGTAAACTGGAAAATGATTTCTCTTTTTACCCATGCCCTATATATTCTTCTTTTCTTCCCGTCTCCTTTTCATATTTTCTCATTTCTCCCCGTCTCCCGTCTCCGTTTACCGATTTTAAACTTTTGTTGACCGATCAATGCTAATTTTCCTGCAATAAGTATCATACTTTTATTTCAAATTAAACATCCAGGCAATGGAACGAATACATGAACGCAAAAGAAATTCCAGCTCATTTTGGGCCTATGTATTGATCATTATCGGCATCCTGTGGATACTGAGCAAAAGTGGTTGGGACATTAACCTTCCCGGGATCGGCGATCTTTTTTCGGGCATCGGACATTTCTTTGGCAGTCTGGTTCACTGGACAAGTGGATTTACCCTTCCAATACTGCTTGTTTTTGCAGCCATTGTCCTGATTGCCGGACGCCGTTTCTTCGGAGCCCTGCTGTTTGTCTTGCTGATTCTGATTATCATCCCCCATTTCCTGATCATACCGGGGATCCTGATGATTCTTTTCTTCCCGGTCATCCTGATCATCATCGGCATTGTACTGCTCACAAAATTATTCTGAGAGGGTTGATAAAGTGCTTTAACCGATAAGATCAGTGGTTTTACCGATCTGTAATTGATCAGCAATTGAATGTAATTACATTTGTAACAAAAAATACGTTTAGACATGGAACGAGGAAATAGCAATAAACGATTTTATTTTGGAGTCATCCTCATTGTGATTGGGGTTGTCATGATTCTTGAGAAATTAAACCTGATCCCTGAGTCGGTTTCCGATCTGCTCATCTCCTGGCAAATGTTGCTCGTTGGAATCGGCATCCTTTCACTCATTGGAGGAAATCGTGTCGGGGGAACCATCCTGGTGTTGATAGGCACATTTTTTATGATCCCTGAACTCATTGACGTTCCTTATGAAATCAGGCAAATCTACTGGCCCCTGATCCTGGTAGCCATCGGGGTTGCTTTGCTTTTGCGGCATCGCGGCAAGCCATTCCCCACGATACACAGCAGCGTTATCGGCGAGCGCCCTTTGGAAGTTGAAATGATCAACAATAACAATTCTCACAATACATTTGATGACTTTGTCATCTTTGGAGGCCGCGAGGTATTTATCAACTCCCAGGCCTTTGCAGGTGGAAAAGCCACCTCCATCTTTGGTGGCATGGAATTCGACCTGCGCAAGGCCAGCATGGTCCCTGAAGGTGCCGTGATCGATTGTGTCAGTGTTTTCGGTGGCTGCGGATTCAAGATCCCCATGGATTGGAACGTGCGCAATGAAGTGACGACCCTTTTTGGCGCCTTTACCGACAAGCGCGGCGATACGTTCAACGAACGCTATTACGATCCTTCCAAAACAGTGGTGATCAAAGGCGTTTCCATCTTTGGCGGCATCGAAGTCAAACACTTCTAACAAATGAAAAGTAAACACATAGGCACATAGGACACATAAAAATATTTAACGACGTATTTTTAATGACTTTGTATTCAATAATAAAATCAATGAACAATAAACAAATAGATATATCTTTCATATAGAAACATTTTAACTATGTGTCCTATGTGTCTATGTGTTTAATAATTAATAACAGATGAAACACCCCTTAACCAATAACTTACGGCTGCTGCTTTCCTATGTCTTGTTTTGGGGCGTGATTTCGATCATCAACATCATTCTTCAGGTTTTTTGGTACGATGTCTCTCTGACCTATTCGTTGCTGGATACTTTCACCAACTATGTATTGTATCCCCTTTTAGGTTCCAGTATCTGGTACAGCATCCGGTATAACAGCCTGGAAGATGTGACTGTGGGCCGGCTGATCCTGTTTCATTTCATCGCCGCATCCCTCCTTTGTGCCATCTGGGTATATATCAGCTTTGCCATTTACAGGCCTTTTATTACTGAAGAAAACAGTTTTCTTGAAAACGGGCTTCCCTCCAAGATCTTTGCCGGCTATATCATGTACACCATCTACCTGATCTTTTTCTATGCGGTGAACTATTACCAGAGCCTGAAAGAAAAGATCAAGAAAGAATCCGAATACAAAACCCTGCTTCGGGAAGCCGAATTGCAGGCCCTCAAATCCCAGATCAATCCCCATTTCCTGTTCAATAGCCTGAATTCCATCTCATCGCTCACGGTCAGCAACCCTGAAAAAGCACAGGAGATGGTCATCAACCTGTCCACCTTTATGCGGTACTCGCTGACCCATGAACAAAAGGAAATGGTCACCTTTGAGCGGGAACTGGAAAACATCAAGCTCTATCTGGGCATTGAAAAGGTGCGCTTCGGTAAAAAACTCAATGCTGAATTTATCATTGATGACCATTGCCTGGAGGCCGAAATCCCCAATATGATCCTGCAACCCATTTTTGAAAATGCCATCAAATACGGGGTGTATGAAACCACCGAGCAGGTGACCATTCAAACCATCTGCTATTGCGATGGGAACATCTTAAAGATTACCATTACAAACGATTACGATGCCAGTACCCTTCAGCGCAAAGGTGAAGGAATCGGCCTGAGGAACATCCGCAAACGCATGCAGATCATCTATAACCAGCCCGACCTGGTCAAAATAACCGATCTGAAAACAAGCTTTGAAGTACAATTAACCATCCCACAAAAACAAGCAATGTCATGAGCGAAAAATTACAAACCCTCATTATTGAAGACGAAGAACTGGCCCGCAACCTGTTACGTTCCTACCTGAAGGATCATCCCGACATTGAAATTATTGGCGAATGCGAAAATGGGTTCGACGGCGTGAAAGCCATCAATGAGAAAAAGCCCGACCTGGTTTTCCTCGACATCCAGATGCCCAAGATCACCGGCTTCGAAATGATTGAATTGCTCGATCACAAACCCCAGATCATATTTACCACGGCTTACGACCAATACGCACTGAAGGCTTTTGAACTCAATGCCGTTGATTACCTGCTCAAACCCTTTTCAAAAGAGCGGATGCTGAAAGCCATCGAAAAGGTAGTGCACCACATTCAGCATGAAGAATCCAACCTTGAAAAACTGGAAGAGCTCTCCAACTTCCGCCCCGGAGAAGCATTCATCGACCGGGTGGTGGTGAAAGACCGCCACAAAATACACATCATCACCGTTGACAAAATCCGCTACATCGAATCGCTCGACGATTACGTGATGATCTACACCACCGATGGCCGCCATATGAAACAGAAAACCATGAAATATTTCGAAACCTACCTCGATCCCAAGAACTTCATCCGCATCCACCGATCGTTTATTGTCCAGGTCGACAACATCGCTGAAATACAGCAGTATGAAAAGGAATCGTACGTGGTCATCCTTAAGGACAAGGACAAGACCAAGCTGAAGGTGAGCAAGACCGGTTACAAGAAAATCAAGGAAGTACTGCACTTTTAAATTGTCTATCCATTAAACAGGGAAGGTTCAAAGTGACACTTTGTCCAACCCAAACATATAACAGAGGCTTCGGAAACGGGGCCTCTGTTCTTTTTGGTACTTACTAACGTGAGTTCGAAATAAGAAACATGTTCTTCAAATGAAAGTCACAAAGCACCAAAGTTCCTCTTTGTGACCTATTTGCTTTGACATGGAAATAGATACCTCCAATGGTGATTGTCCCAGATGGAAGAGGGTATTGCTCTATCTTTTCTGATACCTTTCTGATACTTTTCTGATACCTTTCTGTAAGGTAAGGTTACAGAAAGGTATCAGATGAGTATCAGATGGGTATCAGATGACAATGACAGAGGGATAGGAACAAGGGAGTAGAATGCCTGCCAGCCGACCCCATGCCAAATGCCCCATGCCTTTATCTCTCCGCCCGACTTTTAGCTGTTACACAACCGTAAACTTATTTATAGAATATGGGCCGCGAATGTTGTAACAATTCATGTTTCCCATTCGTAGCTACATTAAAATACAAGCCCTTAAACACAAAACCAGCACAGGCCTCGGAAAAGGGAGCCCCTGCTGGTTTATCAGCTTACAGGCTCAGTCTTATTCTTGTTCTACTTTAGTCTTAACAAATTAAAGACTTGCGCTGCAGGCAGGCACTAAGTTAATAGTATATAAAAATAATTAAAAAATTGTTTGGTACGAAGGTAGGTACATGAAAGGTGTTTATATTTGACTGACTATCCAAAAGCACATGACCGAACCCAAATAGCTGATACAAATGACCACACTGCGATCAATCCTTACATTTTACAAGTCATTCGCATTCACCAGTTTTTTGCTGACTGCCATTTGCCTGGTCATTATTTATACCCATGGCATCAGCACTTTTCAAGCTTTGTTTTGGTTTAAAATTAGTACCCTTGGATTGTTTTATTATTCTATCAACAGCTATAAAATCAATGAATTATACTATTACAAAAATCTGGGGATCTCAAAACGTAAGCTTTGGATTCCCATCCTCGTGTTTGATTTCCTCTTTTTCCTGATTTCAATGATCATTACAGCAAGCAATCTACATGAAACACTCCCTGGAAGTTGATAGTATTATACTCGAATTTGATATCAAAAGAGTATTGCAGGATGTGTACCTTCAAATTGAAACCGGTAAGATTACTGGTATCCTTGGAAGGAATGGCTGTGGCAAGACCTGTTTGATGAATATCATTTATGGAGAGCTTGAAGCCCATGGTAAGTCCATACGAATGGATGGCCAGGCAATTTTCAATGGATTTCGCGACCCTGGAACATTCAGGTATTTACCTCAATTCAGTTTTATCCCTAAATCTTTAAAAATCAATCGGATATTCAAAGATTTCAAGCTTGATTTCTCTCAATTCATCGTTGAGTTTCCCGAGTTTGAGAAATATTATACCGTGAAATTGAAACGTTTGTCAGGGGGAGAGCAAAGAATTATTGAGGTGTATTCAATTCTTGCCTCCAAGACCAGGTTTTGTATGTTGGATGAGCCATTCTCACATGTCATGCCGGTGCATGTAGAGACTTTAAAGCGGATTTTAATTCATGAGAAGGGCAACAAAGGTATCTTAATCACGGACCATTTGTATCAACATATCACCGACATCAGCGATGATCTGTATGTCCTTGCAAATGGCAAGACCTACTTAACCAAAGGGTTAAGCGATTTAAGAACATTTGGCTATGTTCACTCCGCCGGCTAAGGAAGTGTGGTTGTCGTGGATTTGATGGCTTGGTTTTTTTTGTATGTTTGCATACCAGAACAGAACACCTTAAATTTTTACGGCATGGAGAGTAAGTTTCATTTCACAGTCAACGCGCAGTCAAACCTGTTGAAGTTTCAGCAATTGATTGATGCGGTCAATGAAGCGATCAGCCGTAACCTGTTGCAGATTGGGGATATGCTTCCATCGGTGAACCAGCTCTGCAAGCAAAGCGCCTTGTCGCGCGATACGGTATTCAAGGCCTATGCCGAACTGAAGAACCGTGGGGTGATTGAATCGGTACCCAACAGGGGCTATTTTGTTGCAAAAGCGGTCACCAAGGTGTTTCTTTTCCTCGATACCTTCAAGGCTTACAAGGAAGTGCTGTACGGTTCATTTTTGGACAGCCTGCCTGAAACCATTGCCATCGACCTTCATTTTCACCATTACAACATTGATGACTTTGAGAAAATCATCCAGGAAAGCCTGGGTAAATATACAAAGTACATTATCATGAACTTTGATCATGAGCGGGTACCTGGAATTACAAGCCAGATTCCTGCCAGCAAACTTTTGATCATCGACTGGGATGTGAACGTCCAGGAAGGCTGCTCTTCCATTCACCAGGATTTTGGACAGGCCCTGTACGATTCACTGGAAAGTGGCCTGGAGCTGATCCGCAAATACAAAAAGTTCATCTACCTGTATCCATCGTTTACATATCACCCCCGGATATCGGTCACTTATTTCGAAAAGTTCTGTACCGACTTCAGGCTTAAGCACCAGATGTTGTACGATTTCAAGAAGTTTGACCTTCAGAAGGGAGAGCTCTATCTGTTGGTCAGTGACCGGACATTGGCACGGTTCCTGGATCAGTGCGAGCAGAAGAAACTGGTTTTGGGACAGGATGTAGGGGTGATCTCCTACAATGAAACGCCCATGAAAAAGTACGTAAAGGATGGAATCACAGTCATTTCGACCGACTTTGAACTGATGGGAAAAAAGATTGCCGAATTTGTAACCTCGGGAGAGCGCATCAACATGGTTATTCCCAGCAAGCTAACCATCCGACAGTCACTTTAAGGGGTCTGCTTGTAAGAATTAATGTTTTAAAACAGGAACAGTAATTTTGAGAATGGAAATGCAAGCCTTAGATTTGTCGAGCATACCAGAACAGAACGGTTCTGTATCAATTAAACCTCAAACACTGAAAAGATATGTACTTATTAGGCTTCGATATTGGCAGTTCATCCGTAAAAGCTTCGCTGATTGATGGACAGACCGGAAATTGTGTCGCATCGGCTTTTTACCCCAAACAGGAAATGAAAATTACAGCTTTACAGGCTGGATGGGCAGAACAGGAACCTGAACAATGGTGGGGAAATCTCAAGCTGGCCCTTTTTGATGTGCTGGGTGAATCACGGGTAGATCCTGCAACCATTGATTCGATCGGTATCTCTTACCAGATGCACGGTTTGGTGGTGGTCGACAAAAACCAGCAGGTGCTGCGTCCTTCCATTATCTGGTGCGACAGTCGTGCCGCGGTATATGGCAACAAGGCTTTTGCTGAACTGGGTGAAAAGGAATGTCTGGCCAATTTGCTGAACTCTCCGGGAAACTTCACTGCCTCCAAGCTGAAATGGGTCAAGGAAAACGAGCCTGAACTGTATTCAAAAATAGATAAGATCATGCTGCCGGGCGATTACATTGCCATGAAGCTTTCAGGAGAAATCAAAACAACGGCCAGCGGATTGTCGGAAGGAATGCTTTGGAACTTCAAGGAAAATAAAGTGGCTGATATGCTGCTGGATTATTACGGTTTTGAAAAATCGTTTATCCCTGAAATTGTACCTACGTTCTCGGTTCAGGGTGTAGTCAGTGCAAAAGCTGCTGCCGAACTGGGATTGGCTGAAGGCACCAAGATCAGTTACCGGGCAGGCGACCAACCCAACAATGCACTTTCGCTCAATGTACTGAACCCCGGAGAAATTGCCACTACGGCAGGAACTTCAGGAGTGGTGTACGGGGTAAGCGGCGAGGTGAAATACGATCCTTATTCAAGGGTCAACACATTCGCCCATGTCAACCATACTTCAAAAGCCAACCGTTTGGGTGTATTGCTTTGCATCAACGGAACAGGAATTCTGAATTCATGGCTGAATAACAACGTTGGAAATAAAGCCTACTCTTATGAAGAAATGAACCAGAAAGCCGCGCAGGTAGCCATCGGATCAGAAGGTTTGAGCATCCTGCCTTTTGGCAATGGATCGGAACGTGTACTTCAAAATAAAAACATCGGGGCCCAGATCTCGGGACTTGGCTTCAACACCCATAGCAACGCACACCTTTTCCGTGCAGCCCAGGAAGGAATTGTCTTCTCGTTCAAATACGGAATGGAAATCATGGAAGAGATTGGTATCAAGGCCCAGGTAATCCGTGCCGGGAAAGCCAACATGTTCCTGAGCCCTATTTTCCGCGAAACATTGGCGGGGGTTTCAGGAGCCACCATCGAGCTGTACAACACCGACGGGTCAGTGGGAGCTGCCCGTGGCGCAGGGATCGGTTCAGGTTATTATGCCTCAGCCAAGGAAGCATTTGCCAGCCTTCAAAAGCTCGATACCGTTGCTCCAGACACCAGCAAAAAGGCTCAATACGAGGAAGCCTACCAGACATGGAAAGTTCAGCTGGAGAAATACCTCTAAAGTTCAAAGTTCCAAGTTTCAAGTTCCAAGTTGTCCCCGATCGGCACGCAACTTGGAACTTGGAACCTGAAACTTTAAACTTTTTGCAGCTTAGTCAATAAATATTAATCAAAAATAACCACATTTAAAATCTAACATTATGACAGTTTTTAAAGGAAACAAAGAGTATTTTCCAGGTATTGGCCAGATTCAATTCGAAGGGCCACAGTCGAAAAACCCCTTGGCATTCAAATACTATGATGCCAACCAGATGATCATGGGCAAAAGCATGAAGGAATACCTTCGTTTTGCTGTTGCTTACTGGCATACTTTCTGTGGCGACGGTGGCGATCCATTCGGTCCAGGAACACAGATCTTCCCTTGGGTAGGCGCTGCCGACAAGATGGAGGCTGCCAAAAATAGAATGGATGCTGCCTTTGAATTTATCAGCAAAGTAGGCGCTCCTTTCTATTGTTTCCACGATACCGATGTAGTAGGTGATGGTTCAGTTTTCGAAATTGAAACACGTCTTGCCAACATGATCGACTTTGCAAAAGAACGTCAGGAAGCTACCGGCGCTAAATTGCTTTGGGGAACTGCAAACGTGTTCTCGAATGCACGTTACATGAATGGCGCTTCAACCAATCCAGACTTCAATGTATTGGCCAATGCAGCCGTTCAGGTGAAGAACGCCATGGAAGCTACCATCGCTCTGGGCGGAACCAACTATGTGTTCTGGGGAGGACGTGAAGGCTACATGAGCTTACACAATACCGATGTAAAACGTGAATTGGAACACATGGGCAAATTCCTTACCGTTGCTCGCGACCATGCTCGCAAGCTGGGATTCAAGGGAACTTTCCTCATTGAACCAAAACCAATGGAACCAATGAAACACCAGTATGATTTCGATACCCAGACAGTAATGGGCTTCTTGAAATCACACGGACTGGAAAACGATTTCAAATTAAATATTGAAGTCAACCATGCAACTTTGGCCGGACATACCTTCGCACACGAATTGCGCATGGCTGCTGACCAGGGCATGTTGGGTTCGATCGATGCCAACAAGGGTGACTATCAGAACGGATGGGATACCGATGAATTCCCAACCAACATTTATGAAGTAACTGAAGCGATGATAGAAATCATCCAGGCTGGTGGATTCACCAACGGAGGTATCAACTTCGATGCCAAGACCCGTCGTAATTCAACTGATCTGGAAGACATCTTTATTGCACACGTATCGGGAATGGATGTATTTGCCCGCGCATTGACCATTGCTGACAATATTCTGAAGAACTCTGATTACCTTAAACTGCGTAAAAACCGTTATGCCAGCTACGATGCAGGCAAGGGCGCTGAATATGAAGCAGGTAAACTGAATTTGACTGACCTTTACAATGTAGCCAAAGAAGTTGGCGAACCAAAACAGACCAGCGGAAAACAAGAAATGCTGGAACAACTCATCAACTGTTACATTTAATCCGATGAAGGATCGCAATACGTTATACGTAGTTGGAATTACCCTTGTAGCTACCTTAGGTGGACTTTTGTTTGGGTACGATACGGCTGTCATCTCGGGGGCTGCGAAATCAATACAGGCCTATTTGATTACAGGTCTTGGCCTTGGCTCATTTGCTTATGGCGCTACTATTTCAAGCGCCCTGATCGGATGTATCATCGGGGGTTTGATCTCCGGCATTGTGTCTTTAAAATTAGGGCGTAAAAGATCCCTGATGATTGCCGCTGCGCTCTTCTTTTTAGCGGCCATCGGTTCGGGATTCCCTGAAATGCTCTTCTTCAAAAGAGGCGTACCAACCATGGGATTGTTGTACATGTTCAATTTCTACCGCATTGTCGGTGGAATTGGTGTAGGACTTGCATCAGCCGTTTGCCCGATGTATATTGGTGAGATTGCCCCGGCAGACATTCGTGGACGCCTAGTTTCAATCAACCAGTTTGCCATTATCTTCGGGATGCTGGTGGTCTATTTCGTGAACTATTTCATCGCTCATGGACAGACCATTGAATGGATCAACGAAATCGGATGGAGATATATGTTTCTATCAGCAGCCATCCCATCGGGTATATTCGGTATTTTGTTGTTCTTCGTACCTGAAACTCCACGTTACCTTGCCCTGACCAACCGGGATGGCAAGGCACTGGAAATCCTGACCAAGATCAATGGATTACAGCAAGCCAAGATCATCCTGAAGGACATTAAGACCTCCGTGGATGCTGCTTCTGAAAACCTGTTTGCGTATGGTAAAGTTGTCATCGTTATAGGTATTCTGCTTTCAGTATTCCAGCAATTTGTAGGAATCAATGTGGCCTTGTACTATGCGCCAAGCATTTTCGAAAGCATGGGAGCTGCCAAAGATTCTTCGATGCTTCAAACAGTAGTGATGGGATTGGTCAATGTAATTTTTACAGTGATTGCCATTATGACGGTTGACAAATATGGTCGCAAGATCTTACTGATGATCGGTTCCATCGGGATGGCCATCGGTATGTTTGCCATCGGTGGATTGGCCTTCATGCACGTAATTGGTATCAGCACGCTGGTATTTATTATCATCTACACAGCCTCTTTCATGATGTCATGGGGACCGATTTGCTGGGTGCTTATTTCAGAAATATTCCCCAACAAGATCCGTGGACGCGCCATTGCCATTGCAGTTGCTGCACAATGGGCTGCCAACTATTTCATTTCATCGACCTATCCGGCTATGATGGAATTGAGCGGTGGAATGACTTATAGTTTTTATGGGCTGATGAGTATACTTTCTTTCATCTTCGTCTGGAAAATGGTTCCAGAAACAAAAGGGAAGACCCTGGAGGAATTGGAAAAACTGTGGAAGAAATAAAAACAAATTTAAATACAATGCAGAGAGCCGCTACTTCGAAAGGAGAGCGGCTTTTTTTATTATACGAATTGCACGAATTAAAACGAATTACACGAATTTGCAACACCTGAAGAATTTGGATGCTTAAAAAAACATGCTTAATATAATTGGATAATCAAAAAGTTCAATACATTTGGGTAAATTAATTGTTGTAAGTCATTTAATCACAGCAATCATCTGAAACTATTCCAGATTTTAGGAATAACAAATGATTGTATAGGTTTTTGAATGGAGAGTTTCAACTTAAGTTACATCATTTCTTTCGGGAATAATCGTTGATTTAAGAATAAGAATTGCAGATAGCGAATTCAATAATATGTAAAAATAGGAATTAATCATTAAGCAAATCTATATGTTTCAACCTATTGGCTCATTGGTAATTAACTTGATTATTTTGGCAGATATCGTTTTTATCCTTGCACTGTTAATAATAACGCCTATAAAAAAATCATACCTCAAATGGAAATGGATTGGAATAGGTTTAATGATCCTTGGATTATTTTTGAAATTGATGGATCAATTGACCTGAAAAATTGAAAGCTTCTACAACAGCAAACTATCTTCAAGTCAGGCTGTTCAGTTTCATCGACAGAATCGCGGGTACTCTGGATGATATGCAACTCTTCGTAGGAAATATATCAGGAAAAGCCAGCATTGCTTGTGGCTGTTTAACGACGTTGCCTTCTAATTCATTCAACCAATATCAAGCTCCAAGTTGCATCCGGTACTTAGAAATTTCTTCCTTTTTTTGATTATCAATGGCATCTCATACTTAAATATAAAGCACAGAATACCAGCTATCTGTACTTTAGTTGAACTTCGTACCTTCGTATCTTTGTGGTAGATTGATTTTCGGAATGGAAAGAACACAGGAGTAATTAAAAAATACCTAAATTTGTCTATACAATTTAAAAATCAAGGTGATGGCAACCGTTACAGTTAAAATAAACACCCGTACCAAGAAAACCCAATATTTAATGGGTCTAATAAGCGAAATTGCGAAAACCGATAAGAATGTCGAGATTATTGAAGAAGAGAGTAGCCACTATAATGAAGAATTTGTAAAAGAAATTCAAAAATCAAGGGCAAGCAAAGGAAAGGTTATTCAACCTGAAGACTTATGGAAGTAGTCTTTAAAGATAAAGTCCTTAAAGATATCCACCATTGGAAAAGGAGCGGACAAAAAATTATCCAGAATAAAATATCACGACTCATTGAAGACATACTCCAACACCCATATGCCGGATTAGGAAAGCCCGAAGCTCTAAAATACGAACTCAGCGGCTTATGGTCGTGCGAAATTGACAAAGGAAACAGGCTTATTTATGAAATTGTTGGCCTGCAACTAAATATTATCTCGATGCGGGGCCATTATTTCGACAAATAATTAGGGCTTATTGATATGGATATAAATCCTCAGAAGAAAGAAATAAATAAAATTGAAAGTATTGGATTATAAAAAAGTCCAGCTTATTTCCCATTCCCCAGCAATTCGCAAAGGATTTAAAATAAAACATGCTTAATATAATTGCATAATCCAAAAAGTTCAATACATTTGGGGATAGTTTACGAGTTCTATTTATAGGTCTATTTAGTTTACACAATCCTTCAATTCAATCATTATGAAGAAATTACTACTCCTTCTGTTGCTTTCTTCCTTTTTTATTCAACAATCTCAATCACAAGACTTTTCAATTGTGGGAACCTGGAAACAGGTCAGCTTTAGGGTTGTCAGAAATGGCAATACGGTATCTCAAGTGTCCCATATTGGAAATGGAGAACAGTTAAAGTCATGGTCAAAAGAGCGTTTTCTCTTTGTGGGCAAAGCCATTAATAACAATGATGTGAACTATACTTATGGAAATGGAAATTACAATTTAGAGGGAAATCATTATACCGAAAATATCAAGGTTCATGTCAGTCCATCCTACGAAGGACTCAGCTTAAAATTTCTCATGGAATTAAAAGCAGACACCTTAACCCAAATATTTCCTGTCAAGGATGACTGGACTTATGACAAAGAAAATTGTTGGATTGAAAGATTCGTAAAAGTTGAGTAGCAACTGAAACTATTTACCATTCTTCCCCAAGTTCTATTGGCTACTGAATAGGTGAGCTATTTTCAATCTTGAGAAGTCACCCGTGCCATAAGCAGATGGTTATCGAAGTTATTGAAGTTATTGAAGATATTGCAAGTGATCAATTTTGCAATTTACTCCAAGCTCCACCCCCTTTCTCCCTGCACCTAACCTTGGTCACATTGGACTAATATAAACCAAAATATACCATTTGCAATATCTTCAATAACTTCAATAACTTCAATTACTGCTGTAACTCAAAACTTCTGTAAATGCCAATTTACGTCACAAAATGGAGATATTCTTTTTTATAAATAGTCTTTTGTACAATTATCCTTAGTGCAATTTAAAGGAAATGAGGAAATGGTAAATTGTAAAGGGATCAATGTCTTTGTATTTCATGCAATCTTCCTTGAAAATCTATCCTGGCCAATTTTCTTTTCGTACCTGATCATATTGCTTTTGTAATTTTATTTTTTTTCCATTCCTTTAGATAACTTTCAAGGAGAAATAATTCATTTTATTTCCAGGCTGAGGGGTTGAACTGGTTAGAAAGGCATCCATCTGAAAATAAGGAAAATGACTTCCAAAAGTCTCCTAAAAGGAGTATCGTTAAGGGAATTACTGATTGTCCTGACAATATTAATTTCAGGCAGCCTCTATGTTTTATTCATTTGGAATGATACCAATCTGCAAAATAGGGAGCATGTAATACAAATTGCCTCCTCGGTTGAAGCCAGTTTACCCAGAGAAGAGCTTCTTTTACTTGAACCCAGACCTGAAGATTTAAGAAACCACAGTTACCAGCATTTAAAAAGCACACTTCAAAAGGTGATCCAGGTCAACCCGGACGCCCAGTTTGCCTACCTGTATATTCAACGCAAGGGCAAATTATACTTTGTCGTGGATTCAGAACCAGAAACCTCACCAGACTATTCACCACCTGGACAGGAATTCGCAGAAGCTGACCCCATTGATTCAAAGCCTTTCACCGATGGACAGGCATTGGTCACCGCACCCGTCACCGATCGTTGGGGAACCTGGGTAAGTGTTGAAGTGCCGGTAAAAGATGCAGAAACGGGCAAGGTGATCGCTGTATTTGGAATGGATTACAATGCCAGGGCCTGGAAAAACCGCCTCCTCTTTGAAGTTTCAGAATCAAGTTTAATGGTGCTGGTAATTCTGATCCTGGCGTTTGTCTTAAGACGAAGTAAATTGAAAAACCTGCTGCTGGGAAAAGAAATTTCACAGCGGGAGAAGGCCGAAAAGGATCTCAAAGAAAAGGAAATTACCCTTTCGCACCTGATCAGCAATCTCCCCGGAATGGTATATCGATGCGCCTTGGACAAAAATTACACCATGGAATTCATGAGCGATGCCTGTTTACGCATGACTGGATACAGGCCAGATGATTTTGTGGGAAATAAGACCATTTCGTACAATGAACTCATTCTCCCTGAATACAGGGAGCTCATCTGGGAAACATGGCAGCAGACCAGGGCTGATCAGTCCGTATTTGAAGCCGAATATGGCATCCGGACCCGCTCAGGAGAAATCAAATGGGTGTGGGAACGCGGTGGATGTATTTTAAATGAAAGTGGTGAACTTCAATTTTTGGAAGGATACATCGAAGATATTACCGAAAAGAAAAACAATGAAATTGAATTGATCAGTGCCAAGGAAAAGGCCGAGGAAAGCGATCGGTTGAAATCAGCTTTTCTGGCCAATATCAGTCATGAAATCCGTACTCCCATGAATGGAATCCTTGGATTTGCAGGGCTTCTGAAAGAACCTGGACTTTCATTTGAGACCCAACTGGAATTCGTGGAAATCATTGAAGTTAATATTTCCCGGATGCTTAACCTGATCAGTGATTTGATTGACCTATCAAGAATTGAAGCTGGTGACACCACCTTGAAGATTGAGAAGATCAACATTAACAATATGCTTCAGGAACTGCATTTGTTTTTCCTGCCCCTGGGCCTCCAGGAGAATATCCAGGTTAATTTCCATTGCGACCTTCCCCTGGAAGATAGTTATATGGAAACTGATGGGGTCAAACTCAATCAAATCTTAATGAACCTGATAAAGAATGCACTTAAATTCACCCAGGAAGGATCAGTCACTTTTGGTTACAAACAAAAGGAGTTGGGCTTTGAATTTTATGTAGCTGATACAGGTCCCGGTATACCGCCGGAAATGGAAGGCCTTATTTTTGAACGTTTCATGCAAATCGAACAGGGGTATACGCGCAAATACGAGGGGGTAGGCTTGGGCCTTACCATTTCAAAGGCTTACGTCGAACAATTGGGAAGTGAAATCAGGATTGAAACAGAAACGGGCAAAGGAACTACTTTCTTTTTTGAATTGCCTCTTCAGATGCAAAGTCAAGCCGTTGGCCGTGCATAGTTTCCAGATCGTGGCTTTCTGCAAATAGCTAGGCTATTGCCCTGGAAGGGTCGTTCTTAATTCCAGCTTGTCAATATCTGGCTTCCGGTTTCCTCGTGGTTTTCAATGCGCAAATGGGTATCAATCTCCTGCTGCATTTCCTCGACATGGGAAATGACTCCTACGATGCGGTTTTCCCTGCGAAGCGATTTAAGGGTATCAAAAACCACCGACAAGGCATCTTTGTCTAAAGAGCCAAATCCTTCATCCAGGAAGAAGAAGTTTTGATTCGAATCCGTGATCTTCTGTATATTATCGGCCAGGGCAAGGGCCAGAGACAAGGCTGCCTGGAAAGTTTGGCCCCCGGAAAGGGTCTTCACGCTGCGCAGTTTACCCCCGTTGAGAAAATCGCGCACCTGAAAACTGTTGTCCTCGGTAATTTCAAGGCTTAGCTTTTGACGGGTCAATTGGAAAAACCGATCATTGGCCGCATTGCATAAATTCTGGAGATAAACCGAGGAAATATAGTTTACAAAACCGCTGGTTTTGAAAAGCGACTTTATCAGGCGGATATTATCTGCCCTTAACTCCAGATGCCCCAATGTTTTTTGCAGTGCTGCCTGGCTTTCCAAATCACTTTTTAATTTCTTGATCAATTCAACCAATTTGCCACAGAGTTGATTTTTAAGATTCAAATCCTTTAAGTTGGCATCAATTTCCTCAATCAGTTTTTTATGTGCATCGCTGTCATAGCAGCGATCGCCAATTTCTTTGTGCAGCTGAAGTTCCTGGCTTTGCAGTGAGACGACTTGTTGCCTGTAATCGGACAGTATTTGTTTCTGAACTTCAAGGTTCATTTCCAGGGCCAGGATGTTTTTGACTTCATCCACCGTTCCATAACCTGCTTTCTCCAATTTATTTAAAAGCTGTAGCTGCCATTTTTCGTTGTCAAGTTGTTCCTGCGAGAGCTCTTTTCGGTTGGCAGCCAGGCTTCCTGTGAGGGTATCTTTTGTTTTGCGTAGTTCGTTGAGTTGAGTGGATAGGGTGCTGAATTGCTTTTCCAGATAGGCATATTTCTGAAGCAACGCCAGTTTCTCTGCCTCAATTTCAACGGAAGTTTTGCCTCTGTAATCATTCCTATTCACCAGGTGGATCTGCTCTGTAAGGGTGTCAATTTCAGTATGGCTTTTCGTAAGTGCCGTATTAATCTTTTCTATTTCAACCTGAAACTTCTCCTTGTTCAGCAATTCCTTTTCCAGTTGAGCTGCCATCCTGGCAAGGTTTTCTTCATTTTCCAGGATTGATTTCTGAACGGTTTCAGCCAAAGCAAATGCCTGGTTCACATTTGCTTCATCCCTGAAAGCTTCCCACTTGAAAAGCTGGGTATGACTTGTCTGTTTGGCCTCCAGCTCAGTCTGTTTTGCAGTCAAACCCTTCAGGTGCGATGAATTGAATATCAACTGCATGGAAAGGTCAGACAGCTTACTGATATTTTCACCGGCCCAGGCAATCTGCTTTTCCAGGTTCCCTTTATTTTGAAGTGCTTTCGACATCGCCTCTGCCATACTCTCGGCACTGAAAACAGCAGGATGTTGCAACGAACCACAAAGCGGACAGGCTTCACCTTGATGCAGGTTCATGGCATACTCTTCGAGC
Source organism: Prolixibacteraceae bacterium (assembly GCA_036504555.1). Taxonomy (GTDB): domain Bacteria; phylum Bacteroidota; class Bacteroidia; order Bacteroidales; family Prolixibacteraceae; genus Aquipluma. The sequence goes on from DASXUZ010000148.1 coordinate 61,244, forward strand.
TTGGCCTGCACCCGGTAATGCGCTATTTCCTTTTCAATATCTGAGATTTGCTGCTTCCATTGTTCAACCTGAAGCTTTAGAAACTGAATGGCCTCCGTACTATTGGCTTCAGGTGGAAGGGTGGAAAAAACCGGATCTTTAAACCGGGCAATCACCGCTTCATTGATCCGGCTGATCTCCGTTTCGTATTTCTGAATTTCAAGTTTTGACAGTTCAAGTTGCTGATGGAGGTTGTTATTCTCCACATGCCATGTTTTTACCCTTGAAAGCATGGCCAGATCAGGAAGTTTTGCCTTTTCAGCTTTCAGGAAAAGGTCCAGTTTTGCCTTTTCCTTTCTCAGTTCATCGGCCTTTGAGATGGTCTTATCCAAAAATAACAGGCCGTTTTTAATCCTGTCTTCATCTGCCAGCACGGCTGCTGATAAAACATTCAGTCGTGCCATTTTTACCAGCTCTTCGGCTTTCTGCCTGAGCAAATCACGGCCCTCATAGGCTGTCTTCAGTTCAACAAAACTGGTTTCTGCCAAAGCAATCTCTTGTTCCGATTTTTTCAAAAGGCTTGTTTCCTGATCAATCTGAATGGTTTTCTGGCTGATCTTTTGGGTACTTAAATTCAAGGCATCCATCAGGCCTTTAAAGTGAAGCTGGCATTGTTCGTAATGGTGGATGGCTTTTTCCAGGGCTGCAAATTCGGGCTCCCGCTCTTTCATTTGCTTCAATTGTTGTTGGATACTTGCCATTTTGCCCATTAAGTTCTGAAGCTGTTTCCATTCCCCTTCTTTCAACTGATTCGCCCCAAGCGTTTTACCCAGTTGGCTGATCTCCACTTCCACCTGTGCCAGCTGTTCCTGATGTTGTTTTAACTGCTGGTTATCAATGGGTCCGAGTTGCTGCAGTTGCCCCTGAACGTTTTGTTTTTGGGCATTGTTCTTTGATTCAAGTGAATTGATCTTGTAAAATAGTTCAAAGCGTTCAAGGTTAAACAGTTCCTTCATCATCTGGGTGCGATCCTTGTTTCCCAATTGTAAAAACTCCTGGAATTGTCCCTGGGGGATGATGATCGTGCGTTTGAAATTGTCGTAACTCAGGCCAATGGCCTTTTCAAGACTGTCAGGGTCAATGGGAATCCAGTCATCTGCTTCTTTTCGGTAAGCAGTTCGGTCAAGTGCTCTGACCTCTTCAAACTTCTTCCCGTTTCGTTTTCCCTTGACAACCGCCTGGTAGGCCGTTTGCTGTTTCCCTGTTTCGAAGATAAACTCGATGAATAAATCGTTCGACTTCAGGTTCATCATGTTGTAATTGCGGTTGTCGCCCGATAGGTTCAGTCGGTCGGTCTTGCCGTACAGGGCAAAAGTGATGGCCTCCAGAATAGTCGATTTCCCGCTTCCTACCGACCCGAAGATTCCAAACAAGTTGGCTTCTGTCAGCTTGGTAAAGTCAATGGTTTGTCTCTCCTGGTAGGAGTATAAACCCTGTATGGTGAGTTTGATGGGTATCATAGATTACTTTTTCAAGGCAAATTAATTATCTTTTAATTGCACCACAGATTACTTCTTCTGATATATTCTTCCGATTCCACTTCTAAAGATACACAAATCGATAATTTTATCATCCTCTTTTACTCTTAAGTAATAGTAAATAAATGATGTCGTATTTATAAAATTTAGAAACAGCTTGTTAAAACCACGAGTGGTTGAATGTGAATAACCATGGGTGCAACCCATGGCATGTGATAACTAGCTATATCTATTGGTTGCCAGATCCCATGGGTTGCACCCATGGTTATTCATATTCAACCACTTCGTGGTTTCCAAGAGCTTTCCCGTAGAGTCCATAAATACGACAATAGATCGTTTCTCTTACTTAATACATCAATTATTCTGAATTTTAATCTGTGTAATCTGTGGTGAATATATTTTATTGGTGCTTAGTTCTCATCATTCTCTGCCAGGAGTTCAGTAAAGAGTGCCATCACATCGGCATTGGGTGCCTGCCCTTTGGTATGCCTGAAATAATCGGCGAAAAGCTCTTCCATATTTTTGCTCAGATCAATGCTCTTCTTACTATCTGATGAGAGTCCAGTGGCATTTTTTACCTCGGGAATAATCGTTACAATACCATTGTGGGCAATTCCCAACTGTTTCCTTTCATGGGCCGTGAGATATGTTTCAGTGACCATGGTGAGCTCACACAAACAGTCGGGATTTTCTCCCAGCCATTGTAAGGCCTCTTCGATCCCCTCAGCCCGTTTGCGAAGCAGTTTTTTACCCTTGCTTAGCTCCAGCTCGCGAACATGGGCCTTCTTCCCTGGCTGAACATCGATGAGCAGTACATATTTTTTCTGATTGGCCTCGGCAAAACTGTAGGACAAGGGACTGCCGCTGTAATACACCGGGCAGGGAACCGAATCGACTTTACTCATCCGGTGCAGATGCCCCAGGGCCGTGTATTGAATCTCAGCTGGAATATTGGAGGAATGTATCATTTGAGCACCGCCCACATGCAGAATGGGTTTCTCATCAGCTGGTTCTTCGGGAATCTTACCTCCTTCTTTTACCACAAAAAGATGGGTGAGAAGCACATTGATCCCCCGTTGGTCACAATAGGCAGTTGCCAGCTCCTTCCATTTTTGCTCCAATACGCTTCGTAGTTCTTCTTCACTGTCTTCCTTGCCCAGATAGGTCTTCAAACGGAATTCGTTGGCATAGGGGGTCAGCAACAGGCGCAAGGGAACATCAGTTCCAGGGATCTGAAGTTCCAGGAACCCTTCGGTACTATGAAGCACTTTCAGGCCTGATTCCAGTTCAAAGGGAGGAACCACCGAATTGGGATAACCGGCAAAGATGATCCCGCACTCTCGGGCCAGGGGATCAGGGGCTTCAATACGGTCGGGTGAATCGTGGTTGCCGGCAATGGCGATCACTGGCCGCCTGCCGTTGTCGGTCATTCGCTTCAAGGTCTTATAGAACAATTCTACAGCTTCTGAAGCCGGATTGAAAGTGTCGTACAAATCGCCGGCAACAAGGATGGCATCAACCTGTTCACGCTCTGCAATTTCGCAGATTTCCTCCAGGACCTGTTGCTGTTCTTCAAGCCTTGAAAAGTCTTCAAGCCGTTTGCCCAGGTGCCAATCAGACGTATGCAGTAGTTTCATGAATTGTTTTTAATTCGTACTTTAATTTAAAACCAATTTGCGACTATCCACCTGACCCAGTTTGACCGCTGAAAGGATATAAATTCCTTTGGGTAAGCCATTGGTGGAGAAGATGGTTTCCTCATTTACCGCTTCTTTGGAAAAGATGATCATTCCCTTCTCGTTGGTAAGTGAAAGGGTCACATTCTTATAATCGGATATAGCTATCTGGAAGGTTCCTTCGCCCACAGGATTGGGAAACACCTTTTTAATAATCGAAGGACTCTTTTCTTGTTTCACTTCAGGCACCATACCCGTTGTATTGGAAGGGTCCACCAATTCAGGGTGAGCCTTTTGAAAAGCAAGCAATCCACTGCCAAAATCATTCAGATTTCCATTGGCATCCACCCCGTTGGAAGTCCAGGGCATCAGTCCCTGCCAGCCATGGTTATAGGTAGCGAGGAACATCTGCGTGGGCGATACAACCAAAGTTGGGCTCGCCCCATCATCGAAAACTCCCTTAGCCGGATTTTCACCAATGACACATGGACGGTCGTTGATACCATAATCGGCCGGGGTTTTATTCACTGCAAAATTTCCAAACCACTTGACACACCAGCCATAAAAATGGGGAGAATAGAAATCCAGCCTCGCATTGGCCAGGTTGTATTGCGCTTTCAAATTGGCATCGCTCCAGAAATTGCCTTCATATTTGGGACTGTTCCACTTGATTGCTCCACTGCCGAGGGTGACAAGCACCTGGCTGTTTTCATGGATGGCAGAGGAAACCCTGGCCACAAAATACTGGAGCCGGTTCCAGGCAATCTGACCGTCGGCCGCATCCTGGTTGACCCATTCGATTTCATTGCAGACATCAACAGCCCACAAATAGGGATTGTCATTGTATCTTTTCACAAACGGAACGGCGTAGTTATCCACAAACGAAGTCACCTTGTCGTTGCTCAGCACCATGTTGCGCCAGCGTTGATACGTGGAATTGCTGTTTTTGAAATGATCGAATGAAATCAAAGTGGCTTTGATGTATATTTTATTCTTTTTGGCAAGAAGAAACATATCATCCAGGTTTGACCAGAAGGTGTTGGTAGCCCCTGTCACGGTTCCATCGGCCGAGATGGTCAATCCCACCACTCCGTTGCAACTGATCCAGATCCTGGTAGAATTGCCCCCTGCATTTTTAATGCGTCCAAACTCGGCATCCCACCAGGCACTGTTGTAATTTCCACCAAAGTCGTTCCAGTTGTTCCAGGGGGTGTTGGCTCCGTTCATGAATATTTCCTTGCCTTCCACCATGAATTTATTCCCAGTGACTGTAATGCGCTGAGCCATTGACGCCAAGGGAAGTAAGCTTATTAAAACAAGTACCAGAATTGAAAAAGTCTTCATTACAATTTGTATAAGTTGGTTAGTGTTAGACGAAGGTAATGATTTTAACCTGTACTACGAAAAACATTCCAAATCAAATGATGGTCTGCAAGTCCAGCTTTAAATGATATTTTGGTATACTTTATTTATTGTTATAAGTGTAGCTTGTGTGTAGCTTATGTGCTGCTTGTGTGTTCAGATACACAGCACCTACACAGCACCTACACACAAGCAACACACAAGCAACACACAAACTACAAATGGAACCTTACCAGAAGTACAGCCAAGGATCAAGGAAATAGTGAACAGGTTCAAATTTCCGACAGGTCTCATGGGCATGTCTAATTTAGAATTGAACAGCTCTGGGAACAATTCATCTTCCCGGGGGGAGGCATTTTACCAAAACACACCCGAAGATGTTGTCTATTTTCAAACCCTTATTCGCGCGCCAGTCACTTGGTAATGGCACTAAAAAAAGGCCGCTGATTACAAAATCGGCGGCCTTTAATAAACATTTTCAAAAAACTATGGCTTTACTTCCCAGCAACAACGCACCGGTGAAACAATCTTGCCTTCAGTTTTCAATACATTCATGGCCTTTTCAACCACTTTTTTATCCAAGCCCGATAGTTCTGCAATCTCACCTGCTTTTATGGGTTTACCGGCAGCAGTCATTACAGCCAAAACTTTTTCAACACTCATATCCTTTAATTTTAAAAATTTCAAGCCGCAAGCTAAATTAAAAATTTCAAATTAAAACCTTCCATCCACGATTTTCCAGTCCAAGACTTTCCAGAAGTCAGTGATGTAGGCAGCGCGCAGATTTTGTTTATCCAGGTAATAGGCATGTTCCCATACATCGCAGGTTAACAGGGGAGTCGATCCATCGCGAAGTGGATTACCGGCATTGCTGGTTTGAACGATGGCCAGTTTTCCATCGGCAGTCTTTACCAACCAGGCCCATCCTGAACCAAATAGGGTAGTGGCCGCTTTGTTGAAGGCTTCCTTAAAAGCATCAAGCGAGCCAAAAGTAACGTCGATCGCTGCTCTCAGCCTGCCTTCAGGTACTTCTGTGGGTTTGGGAGAAAACTGATCAAAATAGAACGTGTGATTAAACACCTGAGCGCCATTGTTGAAAATACCGCCATCTGCCTTTTGGATAATGGTTTCCAGGGTGGCATTTTCGAATTCAGTTCCAACAATCAGGTTATTGACATTGGTCACGTAAGCCTGATGGTGTTTGCCATAATGAAACTCCAGCGTTTTTCTACTGATATAAGGTTCAAGGGCATCCTGTGCATAGGGTAATGCGGGTAATTTAAAACTCATGTTGGTTATCTTTTTGGTTAAACAATAATTCGTTTTGTTTTTTAGAAAGATAACGGAATCCGGGATCAAAAGGTTTGATAATTCTGCAATATCTCCCTTATTTATAATAATTCTGAATAAGCCTATCGCAGAATTGGAAGATAGACACCAATTATTTTTCTTAATCAGTGTCTATCTGTGTGATCTGTGATGAATTCCTTCATTTAATTTCCAAATCTTATCCAATCAATTTCCAGGGCAGCAGCTTTTGATACCACAAACAGGGTATGAACCCCCTTTGGCGGTTTTGAAACCTTTGCTTCAGTGGTTTTCCAGTCACCTGCTTTGGGGATGGTTATTTCAGCAAGTAGCGGACCATCAACCTGATCCAAATGGATCTGAACCGTACCACCATTTGCGGAGAGTGCTTTTACCTCTAGGGATTTCAATTTCTTGGTTCCAAAATCGACGCTGTTGTATTGAACCCATGCTTCGGGAGCTTTGAGAATTGTTTTCCAGCCGGCAAAAGTATTCACCGTATCAATAAATGCAATGGATGCGCCATCTTTACTGAGCTTGCTGTACCGGTCCAGCTGAATGTTTTCCATAGCAGAAGTCAGGCCTACCCCGCGATAGGTAGGGATCACTTTCCTTATCGAGCCATCGGTATTGAAGAAAAGGCTGTCGATGCTAATGGATCGGTTTTTGTCGAATTTTGGGGAATAGGCATCCTGGTGATAGAACAGGTACCACTGGCCCTTGTACTGTACAAACGATTGATGATTGGTCCAGCAATTCAGGGGAGATTCATCCATGACCACCCCCGCCATTTTGAAAGGTCCCATCGGGTTGTCGCCAATGGCATATTCGAGTCGTTCAATTTTGTTTTCCACATGCGGGATGGTCAGGTAATAAATGCCCATGCGTTCAAACATAAACGGGCCTTCCTTCAGCCCCTTTGCGGGCAGGTTGGCGATCACCTGCGGCTCTGATGCCAGCTCGGTCATGTTATCTTTCAATTTGGCTACTGATATATTTCCCTGTGCCCAATACAAATAGGCTTGTCCGTCTTTGTCAATAAACACGTTGGGATCGATGCCGTCAACTCCTTTGATCGGCTCTGGGAGTGGAAGGTAAGGTCCTTCAGGTTGATCGGCAATAGCAACACCGATGCCAAAACCTTTTCTACCGTTGGGATCAGTACTGATTTTGTTGGCCGGAAAATAGAAATAGTATTTTCCGTTTCTCTCAATACAATCGGGCGCCCACATGCTGTAGGAGCTTGCATCGACCCATTTGACTTTGTTCTGGCTGATGATCATACCATGGTCTTTCCAGTCAGTGAGGTTTTCAGAAGAGAACACATGGTAGTCCTCCATGCAGAACCAATCCTTGCGTCCTGGTTTTTGGGCAGGGGTAAGAATGTCATGCGATGGGAATACATAAATTTTGCCCTTAAAAACCCTTGCCGTTGGATCGGCGCTAAACTGATCGCCCACAATGGGGTTCTGGGCTGACAGGCTGTTTATTCCAAATGTACATGCAATAAATAGAAGTGCTTTATAATTTTTCATGGTATAAATATTTAAACACATAGATACATAGCAAACATAGAAAAAGAAATAAAAATTAAAAATATGTGTCCTATGTGTCTATGTGTTTATATTTCATTTGTTTATATTTTAAAACACATAGAAAAACTATTCTATATGTAGTATGTGTCTATCATTGATTTTTAATCATCTGGTTACTGATGTGGAAATAGTCGAAATCGGCAAACCCACCCGGCGTCTTGGTGGCATAATTAAAAAGGCCAAAGCGGTAGCCCATAAAGTGAGCCAGGGAATATTCCATTTTTAGTACCGAGCCGATCGGCAGCCATGATTTTCCATCCAGGCTATAGAAGAAATGGGCGGTATCTTTTTTATCCCGAAAGTCACATTCCGCTTTCAGGCAAACGGTTTTCTGTTTCAATGGTATCCGAGCTACTTCTACAGGCTTACCAGAGTCAGCATTGACCATTACCACCGACAATGTTCCATTCTTAAGCTGAATACCTACCTGTCCGAATTTACGCTGCAAAAGGGCCAGTCCGGCAAAGTCGCCTTCCTTCATATTTGAACCATCCAGGCAAGTTATACCTGAAGACACCGGTCCAATGGTGCGCTGGGTGAGGGTATTTTTGGCCTGTACAAACAGGGAATCCACCCGTCCGGTTGTAAGGCGCAGGTATCCCTTTCTCTGGGTAACTGACCACATAGAATTGTCGGGATTGTGGTTCCATTGCCACACCAGGGGCAAGGCAGCATCCTTTTTACGCCGGGTAAATTCATCACTGGCAACGATTCCCGGTATCAATCCCTTGCTGGCTGGAAGGTCCAATGTCTCGGGAACTTTACCGTTCACACCGATTACAGGCCAGCCATCCTCCCATGTCATGGGAACCAGGTAAGGTACCCGACCCACTGAACCATGATCCTGGAATAAATACGCAAACCACGGGCCATCGGGTGTATCTACAATTCCTCCCTGCGCCACTCCCTGATCCTGGAATGCCAGGCGGCCTTCATAGGGGCCTGTAATCTGATCGGCCCTGTGAACCACCACCGTGCGCATTCCTCCGCGGGGCCAGGTGATGTTGAAAAGATAATATTTGTTCTTTAGCTTGAAAAGCTGGGAGCCTTCAGCCCCGAGCATGATATTTGGCCCAGCGGGTGCACTTGCATTTTCGATCAGTACCCGTTCGGTACCTTCCTTTACTCCTGAAAGATCTTCCTTGAGTTCCAATATCCGCAGCTTGCCAGCGCCCCATATCATATAGACCCGACCGTTGTCATCGAAAAAGAGCGAGTGGTCATGATAAGCCGGTTTAAATGACTGCACTTTCCAGGGCCCTTTTTCCAGGTCCCGGGTCGAATAGATATAGGTTTTTCCCGTTGTCTGGGCAAAGGTGGAAACGTAATAGGTCCCATTGTGGTAACGCAGACAACTGGCCCAGGAGCCTCTTCCATAAGTATTTTCCCCCTTGTCCAGGTTCATCGCGTTTACATTGGCAAGCGTATCATAGGCATAACTTACAATGCTCCAGTTGACAAGGTCTTTGGATTTCATGATGGGCACTCCAGGGCTCATGTGCATGGTGGTACTGCTCATGTAATACGTATCGCCCACCCGGAGCATGGACATATCGGGCACATCGGCAAAGATGATCGGATTGTGGGTCCCATTGACCTGTGCCAGGGTCACATTGCAAAGCAGACTGACAAGAATAAGCAGCGCGGATATTGTTTTGCCTGGTCTATATTTTGGTTTATTGAAATCCATCAGGGTTTGTTTTATTTATATTTTACTTAACAGCCTTTACTCCTTCGGTGGTCTGCACAATTTTCTGGATTGTGCCGTCCGGATTATAATACATGTAATCGACACAAATGGAACGGCGGTAACTGCTGCCCGTGGGGAGGCTCCCATTGTGGTAGAAGAAATAGGATTTGCCTTTGTAATCAATTATTCCGGGGTGGGTAGTAAAACTGTTGGGTACATTTTCCTGGATGATCCCCCTGTAAGTCCATGGTCCGGCAGGATTGGTGGCTGTGCAGTATTCAATCATTTCAGGTTTGGTACCGGCGCTGGCATACACCAGGTAATACAAGCCGTTCCGTTTGTAAAACCAGGGACCCTCGATGTAGTGCTCGGGATTAAACGCCGTAATGGGACCATCCAATTCTACCATGTTTTCTTTCAGTTTGACCCATTTGCAACTTCCATTTCCCCAGAAAAGGTAAGCCTGTCCGTCATCATCGACAAATACAGTTGGGTCAATGTCATCCCATCCATGTTTCTTGTCGGTGGTCATTTCATTGACAACAAGTGCCTTGCCGATGGCATCCTTAAACGGTCCGGTTGGCCTGTCTGAAACGGCTACCCCAATGGCAGCGCCACCCTTGCTGTTTTCATCGCTTTTGTGAAAGGTGGAAACAAACCAATAAAACTTTCCATTGCGTTCAATGCATTGGGCGGCATAGGCATCGCCCGTTGCCCATGAAAAAGTATGTGGAGACAGCAAGCTACCATAATTTTTCCAATTGACCATGTCGGTGGTTGAAAATACATACCAATCGGGCATTTTATAATTCGGGGCGGTAACCGAGGCCGTATCATGCCCGGTGTATAAAAACAAGGTGTCGTGGTATACAATGGGCGCCGGGTCGGCGGTAAACATGTTTTTAATAATGGGATTCTGAGCAAAGATGTTGCCAATTGCAAAATATGCAACTGCCAGGATTGCTATTACGGTTTTGTTCTGTTTCATCGTAGTTGGGTTAAATGATTGCTGTTCGTTAAGTATTTATTTTTTTGTTTTTATCCGCATGACGGTAAGCGACATTGCTGGTGCCTGGTAATCGAAACTCTGACTGATTTTAATTACTGATGTGGCAGGTATGATGGCATGGGTATTTTCAAATGAATTTTCGGTATCAGGATTTCCCGTTAGCAGAACCTGTTCAGCTTGAGAGGTAATTTTTCCAAACTTACCCAGATTAATCTTCATGGGTTTGCTGGTGAGTCCGTAATTCACCATTTTCAGGATCAGATCTCCAGTCCTGGTGTCCTGAACACAGGAGGCGGCCAATGCATTGTCTTTTTCATCCTTTGTAATTACCTGATCGAAGTAATAATCACCCTGATTGGCTGAAAACATTTTTTGCACATAATAATTGGGCGTTGGACAGATGATCGTGTTGTCGAAAAATATCATGTCAATTTTCCATTGGGTGAAGTTCTTTTTGGCCAGCAAGGGTGCATAAGATGACATCCGTACCACGTCGCCATTACGTTCCAGGGAAGTCATATAAACGGCTTCGGCAATGGCATTGCGCAGTTTGTTTCCCCATGAGGCATATTCACCTACATATACCTGGGTGGCATTTCGGGCATAGCCATCATAACGATTTTGGTTGCCAATGAACCATTCGGGACTAGTATAATAGTGTTCATCGACTACTGGAACCTTCTGATCGTTGGCCAATTTCCAGCCTTTGGTAAAATCATCGCCGTCCGGTGCAGGACCAACGGTACCCACCACTGTAATTTCAGGATGCTTGGCTTTTACGGCATCAAAAATCATTTTGAAACGCTCTTCAAATTCAGGAGTGATCTTATCTTCATTCCCAATGCCTACATATTGAAGGTTAAATGAAGCCGGATGCCCCGCTGCAACACGTTTGGCGCCCCAGACAGAAGTGACCGGCCCATTTGCCCATTCAATCAAATCAAGTACCTCCTGGATGTAATCCTGCATTTCATCCATGGGCAAAACCTTTTGTCCGGTACCCCCCACACGCCATGTCCCGCCTGAATTCTGGCAACTCACAGCAGCAGGCAATACGGGCAAGGCCTTGGCCCCTATATCTTCACAGAACTGGAAATATTCGAAATATCCCAGGCCGGTAGTTTGGTGATAGCCCCAGATATTGCGTTGTTCTTTGCGATTTTCGATGGGACCAATGGTGTTTTTCCATCGATACATATTTCCAAGACCATCACCGTGGACAAGGCAACCGCCCGGGAAACGGATAAAACTTGGTTTCATATCAGCCAATAGCTGCGCAAGGTCGGCACGCATCCCATTGGGACGGTTCATAAATGTTTTTTCAGGGAAGAGGGACACCACATCCATTGCAAATTTACCTTCGTTGGTGGCCAGGATCACAAGGCTGGCCGTGTCGTTGCTTTCCGTTGGAAGAAGATTTGCAGTGTATTTGGTCCAGTCATTGGATGCAGTTGAGAGTTTACTTTCAGCCAGGACTTTTCCCCGGGGTGTCTGTAACCTGATGGTAAATGACATCGGTTCTTTGCTTATTTGGCGTACCAACATCGAAAAATGATAGAATTCGTTGGCCTTGATGACCATCCCCTCAAAGCCTGTGTTTTTTAATCCCACTCCTGAAAGTTCGGGAGTATTGGCTTCCTTGCCAATGTGCTCGACCTCCAAAACCAGGTAGTGGGGATTGTTGGGATGGATGGGTGCAGAAGTTTCCACGCTTATGCTGCCATAAGAAAATCCAGGGCTCAGGTATTCCCAGTACGAAAACGGGTTCCAATCCCTGCGTTCTGTTGGGTTATATTCAAACGAACGGTTCTGGACCAATTCGGCATAAAGGCCCCCATCGGCTGAATAGTTGATATCCTCGAAAAACAAGCCAAACAAATCACGGCTGATCTTTTTACCTAACTTGGATGGTTGTGCTGCTGCTGTCAACGAACATAAAAAGTACAAACCTATCCAAGCGACTAAATTTGATAGTTTGAATGTATTTTTAAAGGAAAATGGTCTGTTGAATTTTTTCATTTCAATATAGTTCAATTAGTTTTTCTTTCTGATCAATCGTAAATAATACACTGCTCCTGCAGAACTTCCTGGAAGTGCCTGGAATTTCACCCTGATATGGGCTTTCCCTTTAACCATTGAATCTGGTATTGGATAAGCCACCTCTTTAAACATCGACTGGTTCCATTTATTGGTGTTGTCTTCAGTCGATAATTTTTCATCATCGATGGATATATCAAACTTGCGGGTTCCCCATTCGGCACCCCAATACCGCACCATCAGGGATAAGTCGGTTTCTGATTTTGTTGACAGATCGTAACTAAAATAGCCTCCATCGCGAGCCTCACGAAAAAATTCATTTAAATTGTTGCCTTTAGTTGATTTTTCCTGCTGTATTGCATGATCTGTTTCGGGTTGTTGTTCCCCAATGGCTACCTGGTCGATGGTACGTTTTTCCAGGGCAAGTTTTTCTTTTTCAATAGTAGCCAATGAATCGGTATAGACCTGATAGCCTGAGTTAGACAGGGCCAGCCAGTACATCATATACCGGGCATCGTGGATTTTATAAAAAGGTTCCAGGATAAGTTCTGCTGGGTTACCCATTTTAACGTTGAGCTTGAAGCTGAGTGGTTTGTCATTCACTTTAACCAATTTATTTACAATGGATTCAATATTGTCATCAATCAGGATAGGCGCTTTATCTACCGGTAAATATTCCCCGCCTGCATATTGTCCCCAACGGCCATCATCGGCCATCAGGCCTTTTAAATCTTCTGTTCCGGTTTTGGCACCCAATAAAATCGGACCATGCATGATGGCAATGTATTCAGCAACATTGGGTAAATGCTCTATGGTATTGTGCATGGGAAGCGAAATTTGAACCACATCGCCCTTTTTCCATTTCCGGTCGATGCATATATAGGAGGAAGGAAGGGCAGAATATGCAAGGTCTTTCCCATTTACTGCAATTTTCAATGCCCCTTTGCTTACCCATACCGGATAGCGTACCATTAATTTAAAACTTGAAGAACCGCCTGTGACAGTCAGTTTCGTTTGCTCCTCAACAGGGAAACTGGTTTCCTGTTTGATTTTCATGCCTTTTTCTTTCCAGTTCAATTCGGAAGCAATAAAAAGATTCAGGTACAAGGTATCTTTCGAATGCGTATAGATAAATTGGTTGTATTTGCCATGGTTTTCCATGCCTGTACCAACGCAGCACCACATGGCTTCATTGGGGGCAGAATAGACCCTGTAATGACGTGGACGCGCGGGCGTGAAATAGACATATCCCCCATGCTCGGGATGCTGAGAGGAAAGGATGTGGTTGTAGATGGTACGTTCGTAATAATCAGCATATTTCGCCGAAGGATGTACCCGGAACAAGTCCTCTGTCAATTTCAGCATGTTATATGAATTGCAGGATTCAGGCCCATCGTTTACATTGATAAAATCGATACAAGATTCTTTGGCCGGGAAATGTTCCCTTCTGCTATTTCCCCCAAAAGCCAATGAACGGTTGGTTGTAACTGTTTCCCAGAAAAAGCTGCCGGCCTTGTCGTATTGGGCCGTATGACTAAGTTCTGCAATTCTTTCAAACCCGATCAGTTTGGGAATCTGGGTATTGGCATGTTTGTTATCAAGGTTGTCGATCCCTTTGGACAAAGGCTCGAGAAACATCTTATGTGAATAGCGTTTTGCACCTGTCAGGTATTTTTCATTTCGGGTCATTTGGTAAGCATCGGCCAGTACTTCATTCATTCCGCCATGTTCGTTTCCGAGCATTTCTTCCATTTGAGCATCCGACAAACCTGAAGTAATAGTAATTGCCCAATCACAAAAATGCAGGAAAATATTCCTGGCATCGGTATTTCCTGTATACAACCAGGCATCTCTCAGACCGGCAAACATCTTATGGATATTGTAATAGGGTGCCCAATACTTCCAGATTGCTCCAACTTCGTTGGCTTTAATCTTCGGCCACAAATCTTTACCGTTGGGAATACCTCCCACATACCCGATGCCCCACTCCGGATATTTCAATGCATTTACATCCTGGCAGGCCTTTAACTCCGAGATCATGTGATCCATGCGCTTTTTACATTCAGCATTCCCTGTTGCGGCATAATTCATCGCCATCGCCGATAGGTAATGACCACCCATGTGACCATCGAGGCCATCCCAATTGGGATAACATTTGGCCTTTTCAGGCAGTCCGGCCTCTTTGCGATAGGGCGCCAGAAAACGGTCAACATCGTATTTCAGGAGCAACTCAATGTTCAAATCGCGGGAGTGTTTGAAGGGTCCATCGAGTAATTTTACATCTCCCAAAGTGAATTCATTGGGATATAGTTTATCCTGAGCTTTAAGGGAGTTACTTCCAAAAAACAAGCACCCAAGTATTCCGATCAACCAGTAAAAACGTTTCATATTAAGCCTATACATCATGTCCTTGTCATTACTTATTTCACAGAAGTAAATTTATAAAGTAGTACCCCGTGGGCAGGAACTTTGAGGGCCCCGAGTACTCGGGGTCCTGTTTTGGAGTCGATATTGCCGAGGTTCTTTTGCCTCCAAAGGTCACGCACAGTCAACTGTCCGGCAATGCCGATTTTTTCGAAGTCTTTGTATGAAATATCGACTACATCCATGCCAAAGTTGCAGAAACCAACAGCACGGCTTCCATCTTCGAGTTCTTTCACATAAATTCGAAAATCGCCCGCCGTCTGGACACAAAGTGCCTCCTTCCCAAGTGGATCCTGATTGATTTCAATCACCTCGTCGTTGGTCAACAAACTGAAGGTAAAGTCATCCAATTGCTCCATATCGCAACCAATCAGGAGGGGAGCTGAGAAAAGGCTCCAAAGGCTCATGTGTAGATATTGCTCATCGGGTTTAAGCTTGCTTTTATGCGGATTTCCCCAGCCTACGGTTCCAACTACCAACATATCAGGATCGTTCCAGTTGCCGGGTTTGGCATAGGAGGCGCTTTTGTCTTGATCCAAAGCAATGTTTTTTACACTTACCCAAGTGTCGGTGATATCATTGGTTGTTCGCCAACAATTACCACCCACCGAATCGCCCCATTTCCAAACGTCCGACATCCCATATTGGCACAAGCTAAAAACAATGTCACGTGGCTGTTGGCGAAGGTAATCGCCCATCATTTTAAACGGTTTAATGGCAGTGACCAGTTCTCCTCCCCCCTTGTATGATAAAGACGAGACTTTTAAAGGATCATTGCCGGGCAAACCATTGATCACATTGCCATAACTGCACCAGTCGTATTTCAGGTAGTCAAAACCCCATTTGGCATAGCTTTCGGCATCCTGTTTTTCATAGCCATAGCTTCCTGCACAACCTCCGCAAGTCCAAGGACCTGGACTGGAATAAAGCCCGATTTTCAATCCAAGGCCATGCACAAAATCCGCCAGACCTTTCATATCGCCAAACCGTGAGTTGGGCACAATGTTGCCAGCCTGATCTCGAAATTCACCCCGCAAAGAGGGGTCTTTGGAGTCGCGGTGGTTTTGCCAGAAATCGTCGATATTAATGTAAGTCCAGCCATGATTGACAAGCCCGCTTTTTACCATAGCATTGGCAGCCCGTTTTACCTTATCGGCCGAAACTTCGCCTGCAAAACAGTTCCAGCTGTTCCAGCCCATGGGTGGAGTGAGGGCAATACGGTCGCCACACTCAATGCGCAGTTTTTTTTCAGCCTTGCCTTTTGAATTCTTAGCGGCTAAAATAACTTCAAATGTTCCGGCTTTTAGAAGTGTACCAGTGATGATGCCAGTTTGAGCATCTATCTTTAACCCTGATGGCAAACCGTTGGCTGAAAAAGTCATTGGACGATCACCTGTTGCTGCCACAAGATATTGAAACGGAGAGCCCGGACGAACGCCAAAAACTTTGGCACTGTTGATTCTGGGCAACGCGGAGGACGGGGGTGTAAGAATATACGGTTCGCTTGCGATGGGGTTGTATGTTTTAAATGTATTCACCCCTGTGGCTTCAAATTTTGCATCCACCCAATCGGCATGGTCATAGAAATTACCGTTGCTACCGTCATTGACCATCAATTCAAGTTTCTTCACTCCCGTAAGCTCCACTGAACAGGGTTTGGCTGCATCACCTAAATGCATCACTCCGCTCGACCATAATTGTTTGCCATCTCCAATCAATTCAAACTCCACAGCTGGATCGTGACCTGCAACTTCATCATCAATACCGACCTGTGCAGTAAACGTAATTGCCTTTCCTTCAAGCAAGATGATTAAGGAACTTACTGAATGGGTTGCAAAACCTCGGTCAAAAGTCTTTCCACCAATGGTAAGGGTTTTTCCTTCGATAGATTTATTTTTGCCAGGAATACCGTACCCTTGTGTAGCGGCACTGAGATCTAGCTGGTCGAGCCATACTGTTTGAGCGGATAACTGACCAAAACCCAAAAATCCAGAAAGGATCAATAGACCAGTAAGGACTGAATATTTAATCTTGCTTGTTAGTTTCATTGATGTTGTATTGTTTTTTTCAGTTTCTTATTATTTCAAGAACCGTATTGATTTGATTTTCAGAATACCTTCAGTGCCTGTGGGGAATTTCACAAATACATCGTGATGTCCTGAAATCCCTTTCACTTTTTTGGAGAATACTTTCCAGCTATCTTCGCTGTCGGTTGCACTGACTGAAAGGGTTGCGATGCATTTTCCCGTTTTTAAATCATCGAGCCATATTTCCAGTTTACCTTTGGTTTTGCAAGAAGCCATGAGTTCAATAGCCGATGGAGAGGCATGTCCGAATTCAACACCTGAAATCATCAGCCATCCCCCGTTGGAGGAAGTATTGGTGACGGCTTTTCCCGATTCACTGTTGATTGTTTTTACACCAAAATAATTGCTATAACCTGCAGCAAGAATTGGTGAGTAACCATCTTTACATACAAAGAAATCGAAATCGGCAGGTTGGCCTTCAGCAAATAAACCGATGCTGGTGCCTACCCATGAATTATAATTGGGCTGTACTTTATCCAGATTAACCGCACTGATTGGCTCGCCAATGGTCTTCCAGTTAATGCCATCGCTGCTGCACCATGCGCTTAAATTGTGCCAGTTACGTTCAATTTTCAGCCAAACGGTATTCCCAAATTCGTTGGCAATGCTTCTGCTTTCTTTATCCAGATCGAAAATGACCTTCTTTCCGTTATCAAAACCTGTATATAATCTTACAACTACTTTTTGGTTTCCGCTGGTGAGGTAAATGCCTGCTTTTGCTGCTGCATCGGTGGCATTCAGATCAACTTTCGTAACTGCAGTATAATAATGGTCGGTTTCTTTCTGAACCAGATGTGTCCGTTCTGTTTCCGGAGTAAGCCTTATCCATCCTTTTCTTGCAGAAAGTGAATAACTGGAAGCAGCTTTTTTAGTCAGGAAATGCCAATTTGCACTTAACCCAACCCCATCAAAATCATCGCTTTGAGCACTTCTCCATAAAATACTTGATTCCGGCAGGTTGGGATTCATCAAAGGCTGAGTGGTAGGAGCCATTCCCCATGGACGGTCTCCTTCCCAAATAACCTGGTAAAGGGAGGTTTGACGTCCAAGTCCAGACCAGTCATCCCCGTCATATTTCTCATAGCTCTGGGCAATGGTCCACCAGGTGCCATCGGCCAGGGGAAAGGGAGCCGACATGTGGTTGGGGCGACGGAACCCAACTTTAGAGTCGGTAATAGGCTTAAAGAATTCACCAAGTCTTTCCCATTTGGTAGAATCGGCAGTTAATTCTTTACCTCTTAATACATACTGGCCACCAGACACATCGCCTGCCGGGAAATAGTAATAATAGCCGTTACGTTTACACATGACAGGCCCTTCCGCCCAACTGTATTGCAATTTTGCATTGATCCAGTCCAGATTCATCACATTCCCAGCCAATTGACCATCTTTTCCAATTTCCTGAATGCGGTTGACTTTCTGTCCATTTTTAATGACCATGTAGGGTTTGCCGTCATCGTCCACAAAAATGGAATTGTCGTAACCCAGCGGACCAGTCACAGGATTGGTGTTCACCTGTATAGGATCAGACCATGGACCGGCTGGAGAATCCGCCTTGCAAAACCATTGCCCTCCTGCGGAAAAGTAAATCCAGTAAGAATTATAAAAATAGGTGATTGCACCCTGCCATATTCCTGAGGAAGGACGATCGGAAACCCAACCGGCTTTTGATGGTGGCAATACTCTGCCAATAACTTCCCAATGAATTAAATCCTTTGAATGATAGATCGGCATATAAGGGGTAAAATGAAAAGTGGAGCCACAATGGTAGAAATCATCACCCACTTTTAATAGGGTAGGATCAGGATGATCTCCGGGTAAAACCGGATTGGTATAGGTTTTAACCTCCTGATAAAAAGACTTATCCTGGGCCTTTACTGAAGTTGTTTTCAACACTATTAAACTCATCAATACCACTAGCAAGTATAAATATTTTCGCATTTTCTCTATATTTTTTTATTTGATAAATCTATTCTAACAACTGTGTTATGGACTTTCTAATGCTTCCTCAGGTCTTCCTTCATCAGCTCCTTCCAATCATTTACAGGACCTTGAATGTCAGCAGGGATGGGCCTGTGGCTGAATGTCTGGAAATAGTACAGGCAGGCATCTTTCCAAACCTGGGCATTCACCCCCTGGGCCTGAAGTTTGGCCTTCACCAAGGTAAATCGTTCGGCATCGACATAAGGCTGAACCTTGTCCCAGACTTTCTGAAATTCGCGCACCTGGGTTACTCCTTTGTCGTAATGGGTGCAGATATCATCCCACAAGATCTTGCCGCTTTTCATTTTTGTGTCCCAAAGCAGGTGATGAAACCAGAGCAAATAGATTTCCGGGCAAGTCCCTGGATCATTGAACTTGGAGTTGAGCGGTTCATGATATTGGCTGACAGCATTGCTGCCGGTAAGTGTACGGTCGAACCCTACACCTAAAGAGTCGGCCTTGTGATAATAGGGTGGGGTCCAGTCTTTTCTGATTCCTTTGGGTGCCCACCAAGGGCCCGGTCCATAATGTTCGGTGGCAGAAAAAAGATGATGAAAACCCAGGGGCATCATGTAATTGACAGCCGCTTCCCTGCTTTGAAGCATCATCTTGCTTACTGGTATCAGAAAATTAGCTTTCCATTCTTCTGAAGACCCAGATTGATTGGTATTTAAAGGAAATGGATGAAAGGTGAGTTTCAGCCACTCATCGGCTATTTGTTCACTGGTTAATTGATTGTTCCAGGCCAAGCGGCCAAATGCATACCAGTTGGACTGGGCAAATGGATGTCCGCACCAATTCGTATCCAGGCCAATGTTGGCAACTCCTGCAATGGCCGAATATTTCTGAGCAAAGATACTTCCATCGGTACACCTGGCCACTGTACTTCCAACACCTTCCTGATAGGTATCACTTTTGAGAAACTCTTCCCACATGGTTGATAAGAAAACCAGGTGGGTGGATTGTCCAAGATATTCTTGGGTGATCTGCAGTTCGGGCATGACAGCTGTTTTTTTCATGGCCCCAAAAAGGGGACTGAAAGGCTCACGAGGCTGGAAATCAATCGGACCATTTTTTACCTGGATGATGACATTGTCACGGAATTGTCCGTCAAGCGGTTTAAATTCAAGGTAAGCCTGCTTTGCCCTGTCTTTGTCAGTGGCGCTATAGACAAACGCCCTCCACATGACAATCCCACCAAAAGGTTGAAGTGCATCTGCCAGCATATTTGCCCCTTCTGCATGTGTACGTCCGTAATCCTGAGGCCCCGGCTGACCTTCACTGCTGGCTTTTACCAAAAATCCGCCAAAATCAGGGATCAGATTGTAAATTTCCCGGGTCTTGTCCTTCCACCATTTGATGACTTCAGGGCTTAAGGGATCAGAAGTTTTTAATCCCCCCACTAAAGAGGGAGATGAGAATTTTACCGAGAGATAGGTTTTTATGCCATATGTACCTAACACCTGAGCAATTGCTTTTGCCCGTTCCAGGTAAGCTTTTGACAACATCAAGGGTGAAGCATTTACATTGTTTAGTACGGCTCCATTGATTCCAATCGATGCATTGGCCCTTGCATATTCCTTCCACAAGACTTTGTCTTTTTCTGTAACAACCAATGAATCTTTACCTTTTTTCCAGAAGATGGAAAGGCCGGCATACCCTCGTTCGATCGATCCATCAACATTGTCCCAGTGGTTTAATATACGTCGTTCATACGAGGGATTAACAATTGCCTCTCTGATCTCCTGTCCGGTTTGCTGGCGACGCAATAATTCATAGACACCATATAAAATTCCAAGCTCTGTATTGGCCTGAATTTCATTTTCAGTCATCTTAAATCCATCTCCAGAAATGTCCTTGTTAGGTATTATCTGAAGCGAAACCGATGTATTAGCCTCCCCCTGCCACCCCTGCTGAAGTTCTTGCATGGCAATTGCTATCACCGGTGAAGTATTGGTACAAACGACATGTACTGGCTTTGGGTTCGCATTTCTTAACCAAAGATTATGCCCATCTTCAGCCTTCACAGAAAGAGTTGCAAAAATAAATAGGTAGGCAATCAGTATTCTTATCATTGAGCTTAATTCAAATTCAGTTTACTCTGGATCAGCGATGTTAACCCCCAGGATGGAAAGCATTTTGACTGCATAACGTTTCCCCAAAGTTCGGTAACCTTCGGCTTTGAAATGTAAATGATCTGGTGCGCCTATGCAGCCAACAGAAGGAATTACATACGAACTGGAGATGGTTTGTGGCAGCGTTGCAATGATCTTGTTCATGCTCGCACAAGCTCCTCCCTGGTCAAGGTTCACCATTTCACCAGCAAGTAAAGGTACATTTTCTGCTTTAAGATTTAGGTCTTTTAAGAGGTTTTCGTAAACTGCCTTGACTTTCCTGGTCCAAAGCGTATCGTTCGTATTCGATTCACCCTGATGCAATAAAATCCCTTTGATCACTCCGTCCTTTTGAGCCAGTCTGGCCATCTCTACCAGTTGTCCGTAAGGGTTTCCGTCATAATCTTTGATCATATTGATCATCCAACCCGGGGCAGTTGAAACATACGATGGATAGTTGTCCTTGTCGAACAGTTCAATTTTACAACCCCCTACTGCAACATTGATAACCCCTACTTTGATGTCCTTGGGAAGATTTGCAACCATCATTCTTCCAAAATAATCGGCAGGTGTAAGGCCTGTCCTGCATCTGCACAATGGAGGAAGGGCGGTGTACCAGTTTCCTTTGGTTCTATTCAGGTTGGGGCAGTCAATTGTCTCCATCACCTGGAATCGAGGATCAACCGAAAAGGTGTCTTGCGCTTCAATACGGGCATTGCCTTCCATATTCGATTGTCCAAAGCACAGGTAAATGTAGAAATTTGAATCTTGTGAAAACGCTTTCCCATTTGAAAAAAGCAATCCTGCCAGGAAGATTAAAACCAACTTTATTTTCATGTCTTTCAGATTGTTATCGTGTAGATTGTGATCATTATTTTGCCCATGATTCTCCTTCAGGTGTCCGTCTCCATTGGAAATAGCCATCCAATACCTTAAGCGATTCCATACTTGGCACATTTCCAAGGTGTGGTGTTGGACCGAGATACATTACCACCGGAGTGGTATCACTGAAAGTGGGCCACTTCGGTACGCCTTCCCCGTTTGGATCTCCAAACTTTGCAAAGTTGGTCCAATAAGTACTCATCGCTTCCGAGATTTCAAGATCAGACTTGGTGGTCTGAGGATTTGAGGCATCAAGATGCTGAAAAACGTAAGCTACCTCCTGGGCGTGTGGTGAACCAAAACCGTATCGGGGTGAATCTTTCGGATAGTCAGGATGCTGATCGAAATAGTACAGGAAAACCTTCGACTGACCGGTTTTAGACTGTAGACTCGCCCAACTCCATGTTTGCCAGCCAAAAGCGGCATCGCGTATCAGGTCACGGGCCGTTTTTGGAACGGTGGTTTCAGCCGGAGGATACGCTTTGATCAATTCATCGGCAAATTTGCCGTAACGGGTTTTCACTCCGGCGATGTATTCTTCCGGCGTCTTTTCTCTTGAAAAACTAGCTCCTTCATCCGAATTATAGCCGATAAGAACTGGTACATCGTTGTATTTTCCTGCCTCATAAAGTTTGTGCTGATCATCAGGAATCACATATCCATCCGTAATAGGCCATCCGCCACCCATTCCCATGCCTAAAGGTAATTTCTCAGCTTCTATTTTGCGTAGTTCAGCGATCGACGATACGCCGACTTTTTGAACGTAAGCCAAGCCGTCGGTTTCAGCCTGTTTCAGTGTTTTCATGTTTTCGCCCGGGAAAGTAGTCGGGCGTGTTGGCCCGAAAGAACCACCACTTTCAGAAATGGCGCCATGGAACAAACCTTTGGCCAGTGGTGAAGCACACAACATACTGACAGAAATACCTCCGGCCGATTCTCCGAAAATGGTCACCTTATCTGGATCTCCGCCAAAGGCAGCGATATTCTTTTGTATCCACTTCAGACCGGCAATCTGGTCAAGGATTCCATAATTTCCTGAAATATGGTTCGGATTTTCTTTGCTCAATTCAGGATGTGCCAAAAAACCAAGCTGACCAACACGGTAAGCAATGCTGACCAGGACAACCCCTTTTTTTGCCAGCTTCTCGCCACTATATCCGGGTTCAGATGTTGAACCAAAACTAAATCCACCGCCATAAATCCAGACAAGTACAGGGACCTTTTCTTTAGCCGATTTGGCAGTTGTCCAAATATTCAGGTACAGGCAATCTTCACTTTTCCCTGAAGGAGGGTTTCCGCCCTGCATGGGTGCGGGAGCGAACTTTGTTGTTTGTCTTATACCTTCCCATTTGGCCGCTGGTTGAGGAGCTTTCCATCGAAGGTCGCCAACAGGGGGTGCCGCAAACGGGATGCCTTTGTAAATGGTTAATCCCTCTTCAACGATTCCCTGAACCATTCCTTCTTGAACTTTAACTGGAGATGGTTGCTGCGCGTAACTTTGTCCGGCAACAAACCATGCACCTACAGCAATTAAAAATATTATCTTTTTCATCTGTGCTTATTTAAATAATCGGGATGCAAACTCATAAAGGTCTCTGCGCCAGGTCAGCCATTCGTGGGCGGTACCTTGAGACTCGTAATACACGTACTTAATCCCTTGTTTTTCTAACATTTTTCGAAAAGCCCCCACTGAGCCAGGGAAAGGCTTGGGCTCTTTAGTTCCTAAGCCTATCCAGAAAACATTGATCTGTTTGTTGATTGCAGCACCATCATTCAGCTTTCCATCTAAAAATGTTGCAGGATCAATTGGGTCGGTACTGGGATAATTGGAAGTACCGCTAAAACCTCCATAAGAATTAAACTTGTCGAGGTTGTTCATGATAATCCGCATGGTTTGATTGGCACCCATCGACAGTCCAGCAATGGCCCTGTGACCACGATTGGCAATGGTACGAAACTTAGAATCAATCATCGGAATGATTTCATTGATCATCACTTCCTCGAATACCGAAACAGGACCTGCACTTTTATCACTATTTGCATTATCCTGTGTTTTAAATGCATAGCCGTTATCCATTACGATAATCATTGGAACTGCTTTTTTTGCAGCAATGAGGTTATCCAGTATCAGGTTTGCTTTTCCTTGGGCGGACCATCCGGTTTCATCCTCAAAACTGCCATGCTGCAGGTAGAGCACCGGGTATCGGATTTTAACATCCTTTTCATATTCGGCTGGTGTATATACAAAGCAGCGTCTCCAGGAACTGGTGATTTTCGAGAAATAGATATTCTCACTTACAAGGCCGTGAGGCACATCTTTCAAAGCATAAAACTCCTGATCAACTGCCGGAATTTCAATCCCACTTCCCCAACGGCCTGCCCCGTAGAAGTACTTGGTTCCCGGATCAGGAACCGAAGCGCCATCGATATTCAGCTGATAATAGTGAAAGCCTTCATCCTGGGGAGCCGACTCGCCAGTCCAAACGCCCTTGGCATCTTTCACCATCTCGTATTTTACTCCTCCAATATCCAGTTGTACCTTATTCGCCTGTGGCGCTGAAATACTCGTGCGCACCCGGCCTTCGGAATTTACCTGAGGGAATAGCCTGCCCGGCTGATTCAATGATGATGGCTTAAAGTCCTCAGCAACAATGGCCTGATTTGGCTGTGAAAAGCAGGCTCCTTGTAATAAAATGGCTATAAATAGTACCAGCATTGTTCTTTTATCCATTGTAGGTTCAATTAATCTTTAAACAGAAGCGGAGCCAGTTCATGTAAGCTACGTCGCCAGGTTAGAAACTCATGAGCGGTGTTCTCAGAAATATAAGCTACCGCATTGATGCCTGCTCCTTTTAGCGCCACAACTGAATTATTAACACCATCGGGACGTTCCTTGCTTCCACAGCTTAAGAAAATGAGCTTGACTTTTGATTGGTCTTTGATATCCTCTGGAGCGTAAGTTCCACCACTAAGTAATGCGTATTGTGAGAATACTTCAGGCTTATTGATTGTAATCATCTTTGTTTCCATGCCGCCCATTGATAATCCGGCCATTGCGCGATGCAGCTGATCGGCTTTTGTATTAAAGTTAACATCCACATAAGGAATCAATTCATCGACAAGAACTGTCTGGAAGGCTGTGATGTCGAAATTTTTCAGGCCACCAAACATGATTTCATTGGTCATTCCATAGGTCATCACAATAAGGAAGGGTTTAATCTTGCCTTCAGCGATCAAGTTATCCATAATCAAATTGGCATGCCCCTGATTACTCCATGCTGTTTCATCCTCGCCCCAGCCATGTTGAAGATACAACACCGGATAACGTTTGGACTGATCTTTACCGTAACCCGGTGGGGTATAAACGTATGCCTTGCGCGAGGTGTTTGTGCTCTTTGAAGGGAAAAGAATCTGTTGTACATTGCCATGGGGAACATCTTTCAGGGCATAAAAATCCTGGTCGTGAGCAGGTATTTCAATGCCGCTTTCCCAACGGGTAGAACCGTAAAAATTCAAAGCTCCCGGATCATTGAAGAGCCCGCCATCAATGGTCAGATGATAGTAATGGAAGCCTTCATCCATTGGTCCATCAGTAGTCCCCATCCAAACCCCAGCTTCATTTTTTATAAGATTTGTACCCCCTTTCCCTCCCAGTCCAAGGCTCACATTTACAGTTTGGGCATTGGGGGCTTCGACACGAAACCGGACATAGCCCTGGGAGTTGACCTGGGGGTATTCTTTCCCCGGCTGATTAAGGACCGAAGGTTTAAAATCTTCGGCTATCGTTGACGGACCGGTCTGTGCAAAACACTGTGAATTAGAGAATGTGAATAACAGAACTAAAACAATTAAATAATTTTTCATACTGCTGCATTTTAATTTGAATATAAGTTGTGCAAACTGTCAGGAGTTGTTTTATCCCTATGTTTTATTTAAACAATAACTGCGCGAAGTTGTACAGGTTATTTCTCCAAACCGGCCAGCTATGACCTCCGGGGTATTCACTGTAGGTATAGTTGATTTTCATTTCATCAAATTTAGAAAGCATAATTTTGCAGTTTCCATATGCAATGTCTTCTTTGCCTCCCTGGGAAATCCAGAACTGCTTCAAATTGCTGTTGAGCTGATTTGAATTTTCTTTCATAAATGCGTACTGAGGATCGGAAAGTGAAGGTTGGTTGGCCCACCAACCTGAACTGAAGACACCCAGGTAGGAGAAAATTTGCGTATTTCTAAGCCCTGCATACAGCGTTTGCAGTCCCCCCATTGACAAGCCGGCCAGTGCACGCGAACTGGCATCCGCTTTTACCCGATAGTTTTGTTCTACAAAAGGAATGATGCATTCCTTCAGTTCTTTTTCAAATAGATTCAAGGCCTCTTCTCCAAATCCCTTGGAAGGAAGATTACCGTCAAGCATCACCACGATCATGGGGACCGCTTTCTTTGCTGCCATCAGGTTGTCCAGAATCAAATCTGTTTTCCCCTGTGTAGCCCATCCCCGCTGGTCTTCTCCTCCTCCATGCAGGAGGTAAAGAACAGGGTATTGCTCCATGTTGTTCTGGTCGTAGCCTGGTGGAGTGTACATGTAAAAATTGCGCCAGCTATGGGTTGCGTTCGAGTAGTATCGCTTGAAGCGGATGTCCCCATGAGGCACATCCCTTACCTCGTAATAGCTGTCCCCCTTAAAAGGCACCTCAATGCAGCTGGCCATGCGTCCCATTCCATAGACCGCCTCACTGGCAGGATCGGCCACGGCAACTCCATCAACCAATATAGAGTAATAATGAATTCCTTCACTCAACGAATCTGTCATGACTTCCCAAACACCCTCGTTATTTTTCACCATGTCATACTTCCTGCCCAGGTCAAGCTGCACCTTCTGGGCTTCGGGTGCCTTTATCTGGAATGCCGCATGTCCATTGGGTAAGATCTGCGGATATTGAGCAGAGCGGACATTGGTTTCAGCCGGACGACCCACATTGCTCACCTTGTCAAAAGATGCTGTATCGAGTGGTTTAAACAACAGTTGCGAGAACATGTACAGGCTATTTTTCCAGACCTTAAAGTCATGGTAGCCATGATCGATGTAATAAATGTGAGGAACATGGTTGGCCTTCAGATAATTGCTGGTGCGTTTGCTGAAAGAGATCAGTCCGTCTTTGTCACCACATGAAATCCAAAGCAGTTTCAATTGTTGTATCGCTTTTGCCGGATCGGGTACCAACTCTTCAGGTTTTTTGGTATTGGGAGCCGATGAGAATCCACCTACCCAGGCAAATTTGTCCAGGTTACCCAAGCCGAAATTCAGCGATTGACCACCCCCCATTGACAAGCCGGCAATAGCTCGGTGTTCTCTGTCCTTGATTGCAGGATAATGTTTTTCGACGTATGGGATCAGATCGTTGATTAAATCTTTTTCGAACGAGGCAAAGGCCTGAACCTTTTCGGGCGCCATTATATTTCCTGTAGCACGGTCGTCTTTCATGGCACGGCCATTGGGCATAACCACTATCATCGGTTCAACTTTACCGTCAGCGTACAAGTTATCTAAAATTACCTGTGGACTGCCTCCATTGAGCCACTCCTTTTCATCGCCCCCAATGCCATGCAGCAAATAAAGCACAGGGTATTTCTTGTCCTTGGTGAACCCGGGAGGTGTGTATATCAATGCCTTGCGATTGGTGCCTACTGTTTTTGAAGCATAGGTAATGGTATCAATATTTCCGTGTACAATGGCATTCCGGACAATATCGTAGCCCAATGGGGCGGGGCTTACTTTATTTTGTGAAAATGAATGAAAGAAAATAACGAATGTAAAAAGGCTTACCAAAAGCAGGAACTTTCTTAAGCTCCGAAAGATTTGACTCAAATGATTTCTTCTCATCAGGTTTAGGTTTAGGAAATTATCAATGCTACGAAAATAGAGAATAGTACTAAGAAAAACTTCTATTTATAGACAATACATTTCCAATTTTGAATAAATTATATGCCTTCCCATTATTTGCAACATCCAGGATAGTGAAATATGAATTCCATATTTCACTTATACTCAACTCTTAGATTTTACTCCATTTAAACTTAATTCATACTTGGTTTATACATTAATACATACACGAACTAAGTACGAACTAAGTACGAGTAAAGTACGAACAATGAAATTGGCAATAAGAAAGAGCGGCCCAAAAGTGGTCAGATGATGAAATCAATGATAGAATTGGTGTTAGTAAAATAGAAATTAATCGTGTATTAAAACATCAAAGCCCCCTGTGAGTTTTAGGAGGCGATGTATATAAACAAAACCGCCCGGGACCTCTGTCCCGGGCGGAAAAAAACCAAAAATCAACTAACCTTTAAACCGTTGGGCAACTTCATCCCAATTAATCACGTTGAAAAAGGCTTCCAGATAATCAGGCCGCCTATTCTGATACTTCAGATAATATGCATGTTCCCACACATCCACCCCAAGTACCGGCGTTCCTTTTACTTCAGCCAGATCCATTAACGGATTATCCTGATTAGGAGTAGATGAAATTACCAAACCTTCACCCTGCTTTACCAGCCATGCCCAACCAGATCCAAATCTGGTCAGTGCGGCTTTCGTAAAAGCTTCTTTAAAATTTTGATACGACCCAAATGAGGCATTGATGACTTTCAACAAATCACCCTCTGGTTGCCTGGCGCCACCGGGGGCCATGATTTCCCAGAAAAAGTTGTGATTGTAGAAGCCTCCTCCATTGTTGCGCACTGCAACCTGTTGGGCTGATATATTGGACAAAATTTCTTCTATTGTTTTCCCTTCAAGGGCAGAACCTTCTATGGCAGCATTTAAATTATTGGTATAGGCTGCATGGTGCTTGTCATGATGGATTTCCATTGTCTTTGCATCGATATAAGGTTCGAGTGCATCGAATGCGTATGGCAAGGCCTTTAATTCGAATGCTATTTTAGTGCTTAATTCGGTTGTCATTTTGGCGATTTTTGTATAATTAATAAATTAAGACTACTTAATCTTTTATACAAACATAGTGGCTATTTAGATTGCTTCCAAATAAGAACCCGATTATTTTAATCAGAATTATCTATGACCCATAGACTTCATCAATGGCAGGTCAATAGATGAAACTACTCCCTCCCAGAAACTCCCTGATCAGTGAGGTTGGGGGAATTTCCAAATCATCGATGGGCTTGAAGTAAGACAGAAATTTCAATAAGCGATTGCTTTCGGTGAATTCTTCATGGCTTTCGGTGACAGATTTTAACAGTGGTTCTGCATATTTTTTCAGCACTGCCAGTTCGTATACCAGGGCTGAATTAAACATGACATCCGCATTTTCCTGGTAGGGAAAGATATTCTTGTCTTCACCGGCCCGAACGCTGGGCCAGCGGCGAATGGTTTCACGGGCCGAATAATTGCGGTATTTGCTGTCGCGTATCATTCTGCGGATCAGTCGGTTGTCGGTGGTTGAAATGTGATTCTGATCATCAAAGGAGATCTGTGTCAGAGCTGATAGAAATATTTTAAAGGTATTCTCAGGCTTGATGTGTGGTATCAGGTTGGGATTCATTCCGTGGATACCTTCCACAATCAGTATGCTGCCCGGACCAAGTTGGAGTATTTTGCCCGAAGGAATTCGTTTGCCCAGTGTGAAATTGAACGAAGGCAATTCAATGGCTTCATGATTGAAGAGTTGAATCAAATGTTGATTGAAAAATTCAACATCAATGGCTTCAATGGCTTCAAAATCAAATTCCCCAAAACTATCCTTGGGAGTATTATCCCTGTCAACAAAATAATCATCCAACGAAATCATCACTGGTTTTAAACCATTGACAGCCAGTTGAACCATGAGCCGCTTACAGAAAGTGGTCTTCCCTGAAGCCGAAGGGCCTGCTATCAGGACGATCTTTACCTTGTCCCTGCGTTCGTTGATTGCATTGGCAATTTCGGCCACTTTCTTTTCGTGCAAGGCTTCTGATATTTTAATGATCTCACCGCCTTTGCCCATGATCGTATTTTCATTCAATTCAGCCAGGTTGGCAACTTCCAAGATCTCAGCCCAATCTTTGTGTTCCTGAAATACTCCGAACAGTTTGTTGAGCATGGTATAAGGCTGAACATCGCTGAATTTAGCTGGATTGGGAATTCTTAAAAGTAATCCCTCGTAATAGGGAACCAGATCGAAAACCTTCAGATAGCCCGTGGATGGGAGCATGTATCCATAAAAATAGTTAGCCAGAATACCCAGGAAATATAAATAGGAGAACAACTCACCCTGCTGTTCTAACAAGGCGGCTTTGAAAAATAAATTCTGTTGACGGCAAATCTCTACTGCTTCTGAACTTGGCAAACCCACTTTTTTAAAAGGAATATCCAGTTCAATCATTTGCCGCATTTCAGTCTTGATGGCAAAAATGTCTGATTCTGTAATGGGTCGCTGCAAATCAATCAATTCACAATAATAACCACGGGAGATTCCATGCATCATCTTTAGCTTTACCTGAGGGAAAACCTCATGAACGGCAGCATATAAAATGAAGAACAGCGAACGGGTATACAATCTCATTCCATCGGGATGCGAATAGTCGATGAATTCAACTTTCTTGGTCTTCACAAATACAAAGGAGAGTTCCTTCACCTTGTTATTGACCAAGGCGCCAATAATTGGATTCTTGAGTTTTACTCCAAAATCATCTTTGATTTCCATCAGGGTAATGCCAAGTGGATAGGTTCTCTTGGTGTTGGTATTGACGCAATAAATGTCGATTGTATTTGTTATCATGTTAGTTGCCTTAGGTTTAGTATTTAAAGTTTAAAGTTTAAAGTTCAAAGTTTAAAGTTGAGGTAATGCGTTGATGGGTTCTGACTCCTTCTCCCTTTTCCCTTCTCCCTTTCTCATTTTCTCACCTTCTCACTTTGCATTTCCTGTTTCAGATACTGGGCTGTAAACGATTCTTTGTTCTTGATGATCTGTTCCGGTGTGCCGAAACAAACCACATGGCCCCCGTCTTTTCCACCTTCTGGACCAATGTCGATCACGTGGTCCGACACTTTGATCACATCCATGTTGTGTTCGATCACAACGACCGTGTTGCCCTTGTTTACCAACTTATTAAGCACCTCCAGCAGGACCCTGATATCTTCAAAATGAAGTCCTGTAGTAGGCTCGTCGAGAATATACATGGTTTGACCTGTATCTTTCTTGGCCAGTTCGGTTGCCAGTTTCACCCTTTGCGATTCGCCTCCCGAAAGGGTGGTGGACGACTGGCCCAGGGTGATATATCCCAGTCCCACATCCTGGATGGTTTTCAATTTATGGGCAATGGAAGGAATGTGTTCAAAGAACTCGACCCCCTGGTTGATGGTCATGTCCAACACATCACTGATTGATTTTCCTTTATAGCGAACCTCAAGGGTTTCGCGGTTATATCGGCGTCCGTTGCAGGTATCGCAAAGCACATACACATCGGGCAGGAAATTCATTTCAATCTGCTTAAGCCCCCCGCCCTGGCAATCTTCACATCGTCCACCTTTGACGTTGAAAGAAAATCGTCCGGGGGCATAGGCCCTGATCTTGGCTTCGGGCAGTTGGGCAAACAGATTCCTGATATCCGAGAACACCCCGGTATAAGTGACCGGATTGCTTCGTGGGGTGCGGCCAAGGGGCGACTGATCGACCTGTACTACTTTGTCAATATGGTCGAGTCCCATAATTTCAGTAAAGGGAAGCGGGTCTTTCACCGATGTATAGAAATGCTGACTTAATATAGGTTGCAATGTAGAATTGATCAGGCTGGATTTGCCACTTCCCGAAACCCCCGTGATACAAATCAGTTTCCCCAGTGGAAAATCAACTGATACATTCTTTAGGTTATTGCCTGTGCAGCCTTTCAGCGAAAGCACTTTGCCGTTTCCTTCCCGACGTTTCTCAGGAATCTGAATCTGTGCCTCGCCCAGCAGGTATTTGGAAGTGAGGGTTCCGGCATTCAGGATCTGCTCAGGTGTCCCGGCGGCTACTACATGGCCTCCATGAACTCCGGCGAAGGGCCCCATATCAATCACATAATCGGCATTCATCATCATGTCCTTGTCGTGCTCAACAACAATCACCGAGTTGCCGGTGTCGCGCAGCTGCTCCAGTGAATGAATCAGCCGAAGGTTGTCCCTGTGATGAAGTCCAATGCTTGGCTCATCCAGAATGTACAACACATTGACCAGTTGAGAACCGATTTGTGTGGCCAGCCTGATACGCTGAGTCTCCCCTCCCGATAAGGTTCGTGAGGTACGGTCAAGTGAGAGGTATTTTAATCCTACATCCAGCAGGAAGCGAATACGATCCCGGATTTCCTTGATCACCTCGGTGGCTATCTT
The DNA here is from genome assembly GCA_036504555.1 of Prolixibacteraceae bacterium. Taxonomy (GTDB): domain Bacteria; phylum Bacteroidota; class Bacteroidia; order Bacteroidales; family Prolixibacteraceae; genus Aquipluma. The sequence goes on from DASXUZ010000148.1 coordinate 93,297, forward strand.
CTGCTGCCGATCCGTCAGGCGATCTTCCAACCCGTCGAGCCACTGGCTCAATTCTGAGATATCCAGCTGTGCCAGTTCCGAGATGTTTTTCCCATCGATCCGGAAGTAGAGCGATTCTTTTTTGAGCCTTTGCCCCTTACATTCAGGACAGGGAGTTTCGCGCACAAACTGGTTGGCCCATTTCTGGGCTTTCTGCGAAGGATTGTCATCTTTCTGCAGATCAATGTATTTGATCACCCCTTCATAAGTCATCATGTAATTCATGGAAACCCCCAAGGGTGAATTCTTCAGATGGATCCGCTCGTTGGTTCCAAACAAAATGGCATTCAATCCATCTTCTGGAATATCCTTGATGGGGGTTTTCAGGGTAAACCCGAATAGGTCGCCCAGGGCTTCAATCTGCCAGAATACCAAGCTGTTCTTGTGCGGCCCCAGTGGTGCAATACCACCATTCTGAATACTCTTGGTATTGTCGGGAACAATCTTTTCAAGATCAATCTCACTGATCATTCCCAGCCCGTTGCATTTGGGGCAAGCGCCCTGCGGGGAGTTGAATGAAAAGTTATGGGGAGCAGGTTCATTGTATGAAATACCTGTCGTGGGGCACATCAACTGCCTGCTGTAATACTTGGCCAGCTGGCTTTCATGATCCAGGATCATGCAGATCCCAGGACCATTTTTCATGGCAATCTGCAATGAGTCGTGCAGTCGTTTATCACTGGCCTCATCTACCAGCAGACGGTCGATCACAATCTCGATGAAATGGTTCTTATACCGGTCCAGCCGCATGGCAGCCTTCAGTTCGGTAACCACGCCGTCGATGCGCGCATTGAGGAATCCTTTTTTCAGGATTTGCTCAAACAACTCACGGTAATGACCCTTGCGACCCTTCACAATTGGTGCCAGGATCAGGATTTTTCTTCCAGCGAACGACTCCTTGATCAGCTTTAAGATCTGATCATCGGTGTATTTGACCATCTTCTCACCGGTATTGTATGAAAAAGCTTCTCCAGCCCTTGCATACAATAGACGAAGGAAATCATAGATCTCAGTCACCGTACCCACCGTTGAACGTGGATTCTTGTTGGTCGTCTTTTGTTCGATGGCAATCACAGGACTCAAGCCTGTAATCAGGTCCACATCGGGGCGTTCCATGTTTCCCAAAAAAGATCTCGCGTAGGCTGAGAACGTTTCGATGTATCGGCGTTGCCCTTCCGCATAAATGGTATCGAAGGCCAGCGACGATTTGCCGCTCCCGCTCAACCCCGTAATGACCGTTAATTTGTTTCTTGGAATCTCGACGTTGATATTCTGTAAGTTGTGAACACGTGCACCATGCACCACAATCTTACCATCTTCTTCCGTCGCGCTTTCCGGCTTATTTATATTTTCAGTAATTTGCATTGACAGTTTTAATTTGTTTTTGTCCGGAACCCTTTCTCCGGAATTTTCAATGTATAAGTCTTCATGGTTGGGTTTTTCAAAGATGTTTCGCGCAACCATGGATTAAACATTTTAAGGATCTTATAGTTTATCCCGTTTTCGATGGCAAAGGTAGCCCAATCGGCCACCGGCCTTCTTACTTCCACATTCCTGGTCTCAATGATGGGGTAAAGTTGATCTTTGCTGATGTAAAAACCATATTTTTCAGGGTCTTCCATCACCAGTTTAAAGGCCAGGATACGAAACACATACCGGGTGGTTTCCTCCCCAAATTGCAGATCATAATAGCTCTTGACTTTCTGGGTGGTCATTTGCCGATCCACAAAGGCGCGTCCTCCATTGTAAGAGGCGGCCACGAGCGACCAGCTCCCGAATTTCAGGTAGTTCGACTTTAAGATACGACAGGCTGCTGCCGTCGATTTCTCGATGTGGAACCGTTCATCCACCTCCGAATTTACTTCCAGTCCGCTCTCTTTGGCGGACGATTCAAGAATCTGCCACAGGCCCACGGCCTTGGCGGGCGAAATGGCCCTGACATCAAATCCGCTTTCGGCTACGCACAAATATTTAAAATCTTCGGGTATCCCGTTTGATTTGAGGATAGGCTCAATGATGGAAAAATAACGCGGTGCATTCTTGATGTAGCGGATTGTTTGCGAATGGAAATACACCGTGGACAAGATCTCGCGGTCCAGGTTCTCCCTCACATCGTAATATTCCAGGGGAACCTCTTCGCCTGCAAAGCTTAGCTTGGTGGGCAATTCAACGGGTGTGAACATGTGGGTTCCGATCGAATCGGGCAGCTGAGAACCTCTGCTTGAACAAGCCGACAGTGGTAAAAGGAACAAGGCTGGAAGGGCTAAAATCCACTTGGTGAACCCCTGAGATATTTTATAATTCATAGAATGCTTTTCAAAAGTTGACAATTTGCAAAAATAGCAGTTTTAAATTCCTCCGTCAACAAAGCTTGCTTTTTATTCACAACAAAAAGCCGGACCAATGAATTGACCGGCTTTTCTATGAGAGTTTACCACAGAGTTCGTCTTGCAGTCCTGAATTTGTTGTGGACTGTTGATAGTAAAACGAACAAATAGCCAAAATGTTTTCCTATTTTGCAAATTCTTCGCACTCATTTGGCCAATTCTGGCTTTACTAAAAGAAAATCATACCCTGTCAAATTCTATAATTGGTCGGTACACGGTAGCAGAATCCTCTTTGGGGTGTCATTGCAGTGAAGGTCGGTGGAGTCATTTTTTTAGGGGGATCAATGTTTTTTTGTAATGTAGGGCTTTTCACCTGTCAATGGAGAGTTGTTTTCTACCCCTTTTCTGATACCTTTCTGATACCCATCTGTAACCTTTCTGTATGGTGAGGTTACAGAAAGGTTACAGATGAGTTACACATGGGTTACAGATGATAATGATAGAAGGATAGGATCAGGGTAGGATGAATGGCAGTCTGCCGGCCCCATGCCCCATGCCCGATGCCTTTATTTCTCCGCCCGACTATTAGCTTTACACAACGTTACTGTAAAGTGTTTCGATTCAAATTCCTAATTAGGAGTGTTCGGAAGATGTTGATACTAAAAATGAAGGGGATTGTTTAAAAGGAGTTCCAATTTTAAACTGGTTGAATCAAATCCAATGAATATTTTATAAAAAGTTTATATTAGTTAACAATTTTAAATAATATGAACCGTTATATTTGTGCTCATAAACCAGCAACGATTCAACCTATTACCAGCCATGCGAAAACCAACTGCCTTTCTTGTGCTCTTTCTTCTGACACAACTTGCTTTTTCCCAGACATTTACCATCCGTGGTTTTGTTTCCGATTTTTCCACTGGGGAACGATTGCTCAATGCCAATGTGTATGATCAGAAAATAAGCCGCGGAACCATCACCAATAACTTCGGCTTTTACAGCCTTACATTTCCACAGGGCAACCATTCCATTGCCTGTTCCTTTGTGGGGTATCAAACCCAGGTGATTCAAATCAAGCTTCAAAAGGATACGGTCATTGATTTTAAACTGATCCTGAAACCTGACATGGAGGAAGTGACCATCGTGGGGCAAAAGGTGGAATCCAAGCTTACCAGCGCCCAGATGAGCCGCGTGGAAGTGCCCATGGATATGGTTCAGAATCTGCCTGCTTTTTTGGGGGAAGCCGATGTGATCAAAACCATCCAGCTGCTCCCGGGGGTGCAATCGGGCTCGGAAGGCACCAGTGGGCTGTACGTCCGTGGCGGTGGCCCCGACCAGAATTTAATCCTCTTGGATGATGTGCCTGTTTACAATGCCGAACATCTTTTTGGATTCTTCTCCGTGTTCAATGCCGATGCTATCAAAAGTGTCTCGTTTTACAAGGGAGGTTTCCCTGCGCGCTACGGGGGAAGGCTGTCATCGGTATTGGACATTCGGATGAAAGACGGGAATGAAAAAGCGCTGCATGGCAACTTTTCCATCGGGCTGATTTCATCGAAGCTCAACCTTGAAGGCCCGATCGTGAAAGGCAAGACAACCTTCAACTTTTCGGCCCGAAGGACTTATATCGATGTACTCACTCGACCTCTAATGGCCAAAAGTTCAGATGGAAACGATGTAGCCGGTTATTTCTTTCATGACCTGAACATGAAAATTACCCATAAATTCTCTGATCGCAACAGGATCTATCTGAGCGCCTACAACGGACGAGACAAAGCCTATTCACGAAGTGACAATAAAGAGTTCTATAATGATGAAAACTGGCAGAACAAAGACAAACTCTCGGTGGGATGGGGAAACATTACGACGGCCCTGCGTTGGAATTACATTTTCAGCAACAAGCTATTTGCCAATACAACCCTCACCTACAGCCGGTATCAATTTGATGTGGCAGAAAGCTCGGTCAGTAAAAATCTAAGCACCGGCAAAATTGCTGACTCCAATGGCCTTGATTATAAATCGGGGATCGAAGATTTTGGCTTGAAAATGGATTTCGATTATTTTCCCACTCCCAACCAAAGGATCAAATACGGTGGGAATGTCATCGCCCACACTTTCAGACCCGGCATCCTGGCCTTTAATGAAAATAATGCGGATGAAAATAATGACATTGAAGCCGCCTTCTCCAACCCCAATATTCGGGCCCAGGAACTGTATGCCTATTTTGAAGATAACATTGACCTGAACGGGCGGTTATCGGTCAACGTTGGACTTCACGCCTCGGAATTCTTTGTTGACAATACCTTCTACCCATCCCTGCAGCCCAGGATATCAGCCCGATGGCTGGCCACGGGGCGCCTGTCATTCAAGGCTGCCTATTCGAAAATGACACAGAACATTCACCTGCTTTCTTCTTCCACCATCAGCCTGCCGACCGACTTATGGCTGCCTACCACCAAAAAGGTAAAGCCCCAGACGTCGCATCAGTATGCCCTCGGAGGCGTTTACCAGGTAAGTCCGGCCATTGACCTTAGCGTGGAAGGTTTTTACAAATCGATGGATCACTTGCTCGAATACAAGGAAGGTGCCTCGTTCGTGGGCGCATCCACCGGCTGGGAAGACAAAGTGGAAATGGGCAAGGGCTGGTCCTACGGGACGGAGGTGCTGCTTCAGAAAAATACCGGTAAGACAACCGGTTGGATTGGTTATACCTGGGGTAAAGCTGAACGGCAGTTTGATAATCTGAACTGGGGCAAGAAGTTTTATGCCCGTTATGACCGCCGCCACGATGTCAGCTTTGTGATGACCCACCGCTTTTCCAGTCGCTTTGATATAGGCCTGACATGGGTTTACGGAACCGGGAATGCCGTGACTCTTCCCACCCAAAATGTGACTGCTGCCAATTTGCCTTTCTCAAGTTTTCAATTTCAAACGGAATATGAATATTATGGACAGCGCAACAACTACCGCATGCCTTCCTATCACCGGATGGATGTAGGGTTCAACTTCCACAAGCAAAAGAAACATGGCATCCGCACCTGGAACCTGAGCTTCTACAATGCCTATTCAAGACACAATCCCTATTTCCTTTATTTTGAATCCACCTCAGAGGCAGAATTCCAAAAGACGGGCAAATCGAGAAAATTGAATCAGCTGAGTCTTTTCCCCATTCTTCCATCCATCTCCTACAGTTACAAATTTTAAAAGTATTAGCCATGAAAAATCACCTGCTGTTCCCCCTGCTTATCGTCCTACTTTTTATATCATGTACAGACACCATTGATTTTGATGATGAAGGGTACGCCAACCTATTGACTGTAAACAGCTTTATCTGGTCTAACGCTGGTTTTTCAGCCAACACCTACAACACTTCCTCCATATTAATGGACAGGCAGGCAGCCCAGGTGGCTGACGGGACGATGGATTTATACGAAAACGGTACATTGTTGAAGCACCTTAGCTCGACAGGTGGCCTGTTTTGGGCCCCAGAAATTACACCAAAGGCCGGACAGCATTATCGGATGGTGGTTAGCTCCAACGGCAGGCAAGTCGAAGCCGAAACTACTATTCCCGCCAAGGTAGAAGTGATGTCGATTGATACCTCCAGTAACTCCGGCGGATTTGGGGCAAGAACAATCCATTTCAAAATCAGAATTAAAGATACCCCGGGGGAGGATTATTACAGAATTGTGGTTACAAACGAAAACATGGTCCAGGTGAGCGATCAAAATGAAGCAAAAACCAGGCGATATTTCGTGTCCAGCAATCAATCCCCGCTCAATTCGGAAGATCCGGTATTTAAAAGTGTGTATAATAATCTGGGTGACGACCTATTGGACATGGGCCCTCAAAACTCATATTACATCTTTCCTGATGATTATTTTAAAGATCAGGAATATTCTGTTCATCTGGATGCATCGAACAATTTGTACTACTTCGGCGGATATGGCAACAACAAGGTAATTTATGACCATTATATCGTTCATGTTCAGCGGCTGTCAAAGGATTTATACGCTTACTTGAAATACCTCAAACTGTATGAGAATTACCGTGAGAATCCATTTGCAGAACCTGTGGCTGTTTACTCGAATGTTAAGAATGGCACGGGCATATTTGCCGGGTTCAATGATGATGCCAGGTATAGCTTTGAAGCTGTTTACATCCCTTATTCGATGGACACGATCAAAGTGGAAACTGGAGGCTCAGGCGGGTATTCCAACGGGTATTGAAAGACGGCTCATGCTTCAAGTTTAATTGATTTAAATTCAGCAGATTACAATAGTGGATTGATTGTATTTATTTTCTTTGAATAATTTTTCAATCAAGACGCAACCTTTTTATTGCTGGCCGCATCTTTTTTATAAGTATAAAAAACCAAGCTATCGCATAGGATTAAATTGGATAGCTCAAAACTTTAAACCCAAAATCAATGAAACACTTTATCATCCTGCTTCTGTCCAGCTTGTTGTTCTTTCCGGCCATGGCCCAAAGGAGTAAAAAAGACCAGGTATTCCTCAAGTCCGGGGGAGTGATCAAAGGCCAATTGATCACCCAGGATGCTGAAATCGTGAAGATCAATTCAGCGGGCAACGAATGGGTCTTTAAAAATGAGGAGGTTGACAGTATTTCAAGGTATTCAAGATCCCGCACTGAAGTTCATCCTGCAAAAGGTTATTTCTTTGATACTTCGATGGGGGTTTTGGTGGGCAATTCTACCAGCAGCCATTCAGCTCCGTTTTCTTTCATGTCGTCAGTGAACGTGAAGATTCTCAGGAACGTGTATTTGGGTGCAGGTATCGGAGCCGAATTCCTCCAGGAAACTTACCTGCCTGCCTTCGGGCAGATTCAATGGAGGTTCAGGGATGCCAGGACCACCCCATTTTTCAATTTGCAGCTTGGCTATCAGTTGCCGATCGAAGATGGTAACCGCCAACAGCAAATTGGCTATTATGATTATGCATCCATCTCTTATCCTGCATACATGCCAAGAAATTCGAAGCTTACTTCCGAAGGCGGGTACCTGATTAACCCCTCTTTTGGGTTTCAACGCTATTCATCCGATAATTTTGGCTGGTTCTTTTCCTTCGGGTACCGCTACCATCAGCTGAATTATTCGGGAGAGAATGACTATAAGCTGGAGACCAACTTTTCGCGCCTTTCACTGAAAATCGGATTCATCTTTAATTAACCCATCGCCATGAAAAAGACCCATTATTTAATTACGACCCTGGTGCTTATTCTGAGCTTTACATCGTCCTGTAAAGATGAGGTGTTCGAAACCTTTAAGGCCAATGCACCTGTTTACATGAGTTACGAGGACTTGCGTTCGGCTGTAAAAATGACCGAAGCCCGCGAGATGAACAACCCGGGGAAAATCTATTTCAAGGACCAGTATATTTTTATCAACGAGAAAATGGAGGGCGTGCATGTGTATGATGTAAGCGACCCGGCTAACCCTCAAAACAAAGGCTTTATCGAGATTCCCGGCAACGTTGACATTGCCATTAAGGACAACATTTTGTATGCCGACAGTTACGTAGACCTGGTTTCAATTGATGTGTCGAGTTTCACGGCCATCGCTGAAGTGGGCCGGGTTGAAAAAGTGTTCCCTTATACCCTGCCCAAGTACAATGAAAAATTACCAGTTGCCAAATTGGATGAAACAAAAGGTGTGGTCATCGGCTGGGAAGAAAAAAGTGTGAGGCAGGAAATTGAAACCCGTTACTATCCGAATTATTACTCGTGGGAAGGGAAGAGCATGGATGATAGCTACTTTGCAAGCCCAGGTCTTAGTGGCGGAACTGCCGGAACGACCTTTGGGGTGGGGGGTAGCATGGCCCGGTTTGGTTTGTACAAGGACTTCTTGTACATCGTGAATCAGTTCAATCTTTTAACGTTTAAGCTGAATTCCAATTCTGAAGTCACCTTGCTTGACACCAGGCAGGTGGGCTGGAATGTGGAGACTTTATTTATAACTGACAATCACCTGTTCCTTGGAACCCAAAGCGGCATGTTGGTATTGTCGCTCGAAGTGCCTGAACGACCTTCTCAAACTGGCAGCTTCTCACACATTACCGCCTGCGACCCGGTAGTGATTAAAGGTGATCTGGCATTTGTGACCCTCAAAGGAGGTACTACCTGCCGTGGGGCCACGGTCAACCAACTGGATGTGGTGAAGATGAGTGATGGCTATACGAAATTTACCATGCTCAAAACCTATCCGATGTTTGGCCCCCAGGGCCTGGGTATAGACGATGAGCTTTTATTTGTCTGCGATGGTGATGCCGGTCTGAAAATATACAATGCCGCCGATCCGCTGACCATTACAGACCATCTGGTGGCCAGTTTCCCCTCGATCAATGCCTATGATGTGATCCCAATGAACAGCTATCTGTTTATGATTGGCGAGAGTGGATTTTTGTTGTACGACTATTCAAATATTCAAAACATAAAACAAATAGGGTTTATTCCAGTAGTGAAGAAAGCCTGATTCAGTCCCCGCAAATGGACTACTTGATGAACTCTGTGGTATCCTCTCATGAAAAACCGGCCAATTGATTGCCCGGTTTTTATTTTTTAGGAAGAATAGGAGTTTAAAGTTCAAACTTTAAACTTTAAACTTTAAACTCTTTTTTTAGAAAAACACCCCTTCCACGCAACTATTTCATTCAGCGAACCATCTTATTGAAAGTAAAACAAAATAAGGGCATTAAAATCGGAGTGAAGGATGATTAGATCGCTCAAAATATAAATTATTGCGTTAAATTTGAGTGATCAGATTAAACAAAGGATTTGGAAGATTTTAAATCGATAATATCCGATTGTATTGCCGGGAGCCCAAAAGCTCAGGCAAAACTTTATCATCTCTTTGCCCCGAAAATGTTTGGGGTCTGTTTGCGTTATGCCAAGGATGCCACCGAAGCTGAAGATAATCTTCAGGACGGATTTATCAAGGTCTTTGCCAATTTGAAGTCGTTTCGTCAGGAAGGTTCTTTTGAAGGTTGGATTCGGCGCATCATGATCAATGTTTCACTCGAGAAGCTCAGGAAACAGCACTTGATGTATGCGGTGGAAGATGTGTCGATCTATGATTCGGTGAATCTTTCGGATGATGTGATTGCCAAGATTTCAGCCGACGACCTGGTAAAGCTGATACAGGAATTGCCTCCGCGCTACCGGCTGGTTTTTAACCTGTATGTGATTGAAGGGTATTCGCACCAGGAAATCGCCCAAGAAATGGACATCACCCAGGGAACCTCTAAATCAAACCTGGCAAGGGCCAGGGATATCATGAAAAAGAAAGTGCAGCAGAACTTCGGTGAAATGAATGCCCAAAACAATTATACGGCATGATAAAAGATAAGAACATAGATAAATTGTTTCGCGAAAAGCTTCAGGACTATGAGCCTCAACCGCCTGCCTGGCTGTTGGACAATGTGCTTGCCGGAGTAGCCGGGGCCAAAAGGAGGCGCAAAATAGTTTACTGGAGAGTGGCCGGTGTGGCCGCTGCCTTGCTTTTGGCCTTTGTGGCCGGATGGCAGGTTAATTACATGAACCGCGAAAGCGTAAAACAACCGGTGGTTGTTAGCCAGAACCTCACTCCGCCAAGCAATGGGGCAATGAAAGCTGTTCCCGAAAATGAAACTATTACCAATCAATCGCAGCAGGCAAAGTCCACCGGGGTGCCGCGGTTTTCAACCGCGGATTCGACTCCAGCCGCAATGGCCGACAAGACCAATTCAGCAAAACATCTTCAATTGGCCGGCAAGATCAGCCAGGGGGAAAAGAATGCCTTGGCTGAACCATCCATGAATCAACGCATTGATCAATCGGCCTCGCTTTATCTACTTAAAACAATTCACCCGACGATTGGTCGCAAAGATCAGTACGCGAATGCTTTACATGAAAGCAAAGGCAAGGGATCAATCAATGAGCAGCAGGCACTGGCCTTTGATCAGCAAATCATTGAACGAAATGCAGAACAATTGCGCCTACAGAATGAATCGCAAAGGAATGCCCATTGGCTGGTAGGAGCGCAGGTTTCCCCCGCCTACAGTGTGAACCGCAGCAGCCATTCGGCTCAGTATGCCAGTAACATGCTCAATTCATCCTCCAACACCCCAGTTGATCTTGGTGGCGGTCTTTCGGTTGAATACAAGCCTGGAAAACGCTGGAGCCTGCAAAGCGGTGTATATATTGCCGGCCTGGGTCAATCCACCGGCAATTCAACCAACACCAATAGAGACCAATATGCTTTTGCGGGCAAGGGATCGGAATATTTCAATGCCCCTGTGGATGTGGAGGCTACTAAAATGTCGATGAACAGCACGGCCGGGGTAATCCAATTGAACCGTATTCCCGATGGAATTGTACTGGGCACCAACCTGGAAGACAAATCCCTGGCTTCGGCGGTAGTTGTTTCAGATGCCAGGTTTATACAGAATTTCCAGTACCTGGAGATCCCGTTGTACCTGCGCTACACAGTGCTGGATGCCCGGTTTGACGTAGAATTGATCGGAGGGCTTAGCTCCAATGTGTTGATTGGAAACGACACCTATATGGAAAGCAGCAGCGGCAGAAGCCTGGTGGGAAAGACCCAGGACATGCAAGGGCTGAATTATAGCGGAACATTTGGACTTGGTTTAAAATATGGATTGTCAAGACGGCTTTTTCTAAATGTTGAACCGCGGGTTAAATATTTCCTCAATTCACTCAACACCAACGCTGCGGTTACCTATAAACCTTATACCATTGGGGTGTATACCGGTATCAGTTACCAGTTTTAATTTTTGTTGATTGCTTATCCAAAGACCTCGGTATCAATATGGACTATGTTTCTATGTGGTTAAAAAAACAAACAGAAGAAATATCTGTTGATAGTACGCCCTACTTCCTATTGCAATAAAAAAATAATCAGCAGCAAATGTAATTCTCTCCTCTGGACGATTACATATTTATATATTTATGACAAGCGGATAAATGCCACTTGTCATTTCATGTATTATTAGTATCTTTAAGTTTTAACCAAATAACAAACGTATGATCAAATTCAGATTACTCCTGATCATTGCCCTTGTGCAAGTATCATGGATGGGTTTCAGCCAGGTTGATTTTAACAAGGCAGTTCCTGTTGATCCTGCAGCCAGAGTGGGTAAACTCCCCAACGGGATCACCTATTATATTCGTCACAACGAAGAACCCAAGGAGCGGGCTAGTTTCTATATGATTCAACATGTGGGCGCATTGCTCGAAAACGATGACCAGAACGGTCTGGCCCATTTCCTGGAACACATGGCCTTTAACGGTACCCAGCATTTTCCAGGCAAAGGAATTATCAACACCCTTGAAAAACATGGCGTGCAATTTGGCCGCAACATCAATGCCTATACCAGTTTTGGCGAAACGGTTTACAACCTAAGTGATATTCCAGTCAAACATGAAGGATTGGTCGATACCTGCTTGCTGGTATTAAACGACTGGGCCGATTATTTACTTCTGACCGATGAGGAAATTGATGCCGAGCGTGGGGTAATTGGCGAAGAATGGAGGACCCGCCGGACAGCTGATTTCAGGATGCAGCGTATCTATTTGCCCGTATTGCTGCAAGGGTCAAAATACATGAACCGCGATGTGATCGGCGACCTGGATGTCATTAAACACTTCAAGTATGAAACGCTTCGTAACTTCTACACCGAATGGTACAGGACCGACCTGCAAGCCATTGCCATCGTGGGTGACATTGACGTGGATGCCGTGGAGCAAAAGGTAAAAGCCCTTTTCTCAACCATCGAACCGGTTCAGAATCCTCCCAAACGCGAATTCTATGCTGTTCCCGATCACAAAGAACCCCTGTACGTGCTGGCAACCGACAAGGAAGCCGATGGCTATTCAGTGGATCTGTACATCAAACACAATGCCCCCTCGCCTGCTGAAAAGAACCTCAACTATCTGCGCGAACAAACCATTCAATCGCTCTTTGGGATGATGACCCGCGATCGGATCAACGAATTGCTCCAAAAAGGGGTACCCCCGTTTGTCAATGGAAGCATCGATTACGGCGGCCTGGTGGATGGATACGAAACGTTTTCTGTATCGGCTACCTCTAAACCCGATCAGGATCAGGTGGCCTTTAAGTCCATCTATACGGAAGCCGAAAGAATTTACCAGCATGGGTTTACTCCCGGCGAACTTGAACGCTCAAAAACAAACCTGTTGACCTCCTACGAAAGCCGCTACAAACAACGTGATAAAATCAACAACGATCAGTTTGCCCGTGATTTTAAAGGCTACTACATCGAAGGTGAACCCCTCACTTCCATTGATTTTGACTGGGATTTTATTCAGAAAGTGTTGCCCACCATCACCGTTGAAGAGGTTTCTGCAAAAGCCAAACAATGGATGACCAAGGAAAACCGGGTCATTGTGGTAAGTGGACCCGATAAGCCCGAAGCAAAACATCTTTCAAAAGAACAGGCCTTTGCCATGATGGACAGCATCGACAATGCCCGGGTTGAACCCTATAAAGACGCAGCTGTTTCGGCTGACCTGATCAACAAGAAACTGAAAGGTTCGAAAGTGAAAAGCACCAGAAAGCTTCCAGAGTTTAATGCAGTGGAATGGACCCTGGGCAATGAGGCCAAAGTCGTTTTCCGTCAGGCAGATTATGAAAAAGACCAGGTTTCACTCGTCGCCATCAGTAATGGTGGAAGTTCAAAGGAAGAAAACAATCAAATGGCTTCTGCCATGATGCTGAACCAGTTTATCGGAGCCTTTGGAGTGGGCGATTACAATGCCACCGACTTGAAGAAGGCACTCACTGGCAAAAAGGTAAGCATGAATGTATCTCTTTCTGACCTGAACGAATCCTTCAACGGATCGAGTACACCCAAAGATTTTGAAACCATGATGCAATTGCTTTATCTGCAGTTTGAAAAGCCCCGTTTCGACAAGGAAGCTTATGACGCTTTACTGGGTCGCTACAAAGCCTACATTGCCAACATGGCCAACAATCCTCAAAAGATTATGAGCGACTCCCTTGCCCTGATCATGACCAACCATCACCCACGTACCAAGCTGATGACCCCCGAATTGTTCAACGAAGTCTCGCTGGAACAAATCCAAGCCATTTACAAAGACCGTTTCGAGGATGCCGGCGATTTTACCTATTTCATCGTGGGTAATATTGACGAGGCAACGGCTAAAGCCATGGCTGAAAAATACATTGGTTCACTGACCAATCTGCCAAGGAAAGAAACATGGATTGACCGCAACGTGGAAGTACCCAAGGGAAAGACCGAGCGCGAAATTGTCATTCCGGTGGAAGTAAAGAAATCGACCGTATCGGTTAACTTCGATGCCAAAATGGAATATACTCCCGAGCAGAATCTTCTGTTGAGCCTGTTCCGCGATATCCTTAACCTGCGCTACGTCGAGCAAATCCGTGAAAAAGAAGGCGGAACCTACGGTGTACGGGTGTCATCTAGTTACAGCAAATTTCCCAAGCAGGAGAAAACCCTTGGCTTGATGTTTGATACCGATCCCGAAAAAGCCAAGTATCTGAAATCGATCCTGTACCGCGAAATTGATAAAATCGCCGCTGAAGGACCCACCATGGAAGATCTGGACAAGGCGGTGAAGAACCTGCAAAAGAACAGGGAACAATCCAAACTGCACAATGCCTACTGGCTGCAGGCCTTGAATACCTATTATTTGTATTCAATCAATCCGGCTGCACCCGAAAACTTCGAGAACATTCTTGCAACCGTGACCCCTGCCAAGATTCAGGTATTTGTAAAAACATTCTTATCAAAAGCCGATGTGGTAGATATCATTTTCAAGCCAAAACCTGAATAAGAAACAGGATATCTATTTTTGAATAAAACCCCTTTCATGATCTAAAATGGAAGGGGTTTTATTATTTATCCAATTTAAAAAAAACAGGATTGGATTCCTAATCCCATTTGTTGGCGTATATCTATAAAATCAACAACTATCTTTCAACCATCAAGGAGATTTTTACCTCGGATAATTTTCAAAATTAGTCGTTACAAATGTCTATTTAATCCAATGGATTGCTGATAGTTAATTCGGAATCAATACCTATAAAATCAGTCACATTTGCTGTAACAAGTTCCAAATCTTCTAGTATTGCAGTAGCTAGAATAATTGCATCAGGAAGTTTTATTTTGTGTTTTTGCCGAATGGAAATAACCTTTTCAATGATTTCCGAATTCAGATGGATGATTGGAAAGTATTTACATAACTGGGTGATCGTTTGTTTTTCCAAATCGTTTTCAAACCGATATCCCAAAACTTCCATATAGGTGATCACTGAAATAAACAATTTGGCATGTGAAGTAGCAACTTGTTCAAATTCAAGTTTCCTTTTGGAAAGATAGATTAATATATTGGTGTCAACGAGCTTCCCATTCATCGCGCAATTCTTTTTGCCATTCTACCGGATTATTGATTGTACGAAACAGGCTTTCAGGCTCTATCGTATCTAGAAAATGTTTCAGGGATATAAATTGATCCGCATTGGCAGATGGGGGAAGGTCTTCCTCAACTTTTTTCACAAAAGCCATTGATTTCAATAACGTTGTAAGCAGTCGGGCATTTTTCCTATTGTTAACCGTGATTTTTATTGTTGTCATGATTCTTTTTATTTCAAAGTATAAAGTTACAATAGTCCCCATAATTAAGCAACCATTGTTCTGTTTTAATACAGACGGCTTAAATATAAGTGTAATTCAATACCAGATTCTCCTATCCAATGGTCAGATGAATCTGATTACCGAACCCTATCTCAACCAGTCTGTATTACAATGTGGATTGACCATCGCTGTAACCTTTCTCAATCCTGGAACTAAAACTTTTTCTTGTTTCCAATCTTTAGGCTATTTGTCGCTTTGGATCCATGAGCCAAAGTTATCGAATAATGGAACAATTTCCACAAATTGATTGCAATATCTTCTGCATTGGAAAGTGGCTGCAATTGGATGGGAATTTTTTACCTATCTGCACTCCCATGATCATGACCAACATTCCAGTCAACAATAGATTGATCAAATTGAAAAAGGTTTTATTCCTTCAGAAATTCCAGCAAGGGGCCAATGAATTGGCCGAAGGATTCGATGTGGGGCAGATGGCCGATGCCTTCCAATTCAACCAGGCGGGCATGGGGGATTTTCTGCTGGGTCTTTTTCCCCAGTTCATTGTAAAGGCCCATTGTTTTTTGCAGCTCGGCAGGAGCCAGCGCTTTCCCCAACGCGGTGCGGTCACGAGTGCCGATGATCAGCAGGGTAGGGCATTTCACCAATGGAAATTCATACACCACCGGCTGGGTGAAAACCATGTCGGTGGTCAAGGCGGCATTCCAGGCAATCAATGGATAATCCTTGTTGAGCGTCCACCCGGCCAGCAGATTAACCCATCGACCGTATTCGGGCTTCCATTGATTGTCGTAATAATACGTCAGCTGATATTGCTTGATTTTGTCGTAGGTCTGTCCCAGTTCGCTTTTGTACCACTTGTCAACTGGCTGGTAGGGAACCATTTGCTGGTAGTCTTCCAGTCCGATGGGGTTTTCCAGGATGAGTTTCTGGGTGGTCTCAGGATACATCAATGCAAACCGGGTAGCCAGCATCCCTCCCATGGAATGTCCCAGTATGGCTGTCTGAGCGATCTTCAAACTGTCGAGCAGAGTTTTGGTATTGTGGGCCAGCAGTTGAAAACTGTATTGAAAATGAGCCGGTTTGGATGATTTGCCAAATCCAATTTGATCTGGAACAATCACCCTGAAGCCGTTTCTTACCAGCTCGCGGATGGTGGTTTCCCAATAGGCGCCATTGAAGTTTTTACCGTGAAGCAATACGATGGTCTGGTGGTTGGGTTTTTCAGCCGCGATGTCCATGTAGGCCATTTGAAGGTCCTGATCCTGAATGTGCAGATTCAGAAAATGTACTTCATAGGGATAAGTATAGTTACTCAGGTTAATATCCAAATTCTGAAGCTGGCTGTTTTGCGCTTGTGTCCACAGGGACACTACCAACAGAATCAGCAGGGTTAATTTTGTTTTCATCGGGATGGCTTTTTGATTGAAAACCAACAAATGGCCTGAAAGTTTGAGTGACCTCAAATTTTACTTTCCCCGATTCCATTTCCCATTGTTTAAAACTTTGGAGAAGTTATAGTTAGTAAATCTGGATGTTTATATTATATTTGTTTTGTTAGGTAGTGACGGTCTGTTGTCAGCGCCCCACCCATCAAATCTCTCATATCTATTAGAAGCCTCAATTATGCAATATGAACTGTTAAAGTTTTTAAAGTGCCCGATTACAAAGACTGATTTGAGATTTGTATTGATTTCAGAATTTGATAAATCCTATTCTGGCCAGACGGTCACTGAGATTAAGGAGGGATTGTTGTTTTCGGAAACAGGGTTTGTCTTCCCCATCATTGATGGAATTCCCCGGATGCTGCTCGAATCGGTGTACGACTATGCGGACTTTCTTTCAAAGCATTTAGCAGAATATCAAACGATTAAAAAAAATATTGAAGCAGAATTCAAGGGACTATTGTCTTATTGCATTCAGAAGAACCGGAAAACCAAGATCAGTTTTGAATTTGAATGGAGCTTTCTAAACGCCGAGAAGAAAGATCGGATCTGGCATGACGACACTTCGAAACTCTCCACTGTATTCATCAACGAGGTGGGTGAGAGCAGCGACTATTTCAAAGACAAGCGTATCATTGATGTGGGCAGCGGGCATGGGATCATGACCACCAAAATTGCCCAATTATCCGGCCTTGCCATTGGCGTTGAATTGAGT
Source organism: Prolixibacteraceae bacterium (assembly GCA_036504555.1). Lineage (GTDB taxonomy): Bacteria > Bacteroidota > Bacteroidia > Bacteroidales > Prolixibacteraceae > Aquipluma. The sequence goes on from DASXUZ010000148.1 coordinate 110,494, forward strand.
AAGGCGGTCGAAAATGCCTACCAGCGCAATCCTGACCCCAATGCATGGTACATCCAGGGCGACTTACAATACCTGCCATTTGAAGAGCGGAGTTTCGATGTGGTCTATTCCAGCGGGGTGATTCATCATACCAACAACACAGAGCTATCGCTCTTGCTCATAGAGCCACTTTTAAAAAGTGGAGGTAAAATATGCCTGTGGCTTTACCATCCCCAACAGAAAATCATCCACAAGGCAATTCTTCTGTTAAGAAAGGGCACCAGAAGGCTTCCACTCAAGGTCGCATTTGCGCTCCTGACCGTTTTTGTCTTTCCTGTAAGCTTTTTGATCAAGAAGCTCAAGCGTAAAAATGCACCCAACTACCGGGAGGAAATCATTGATCTGCTTGATATCTTTACCCCCGAATTTAGGTTTGAGATTCCACAGGACCTTGCTTCTGTATGGCTCAGACACAGAAAGTTCGATGCCATTAAAGTCACTACCCATAACCAGTTTGGCTTTTCAATCGTAGGCAACAAAAGCTTAGCTTCAAAGTAACAAAGAAACAAAGCTTCAAAGTAACAAAGTAACAAAGTCACAAAGTCACAAAGTAACAAAGCTACAAAGTAACAAAGTAACAGAGTCACAAAGTAACAGAGTCACAAAGTACCTAAGTGAAGTATTACCTATAAGGTGGTGCAGATTAGGCGCTTAGGAACTTTGTTACTTTGTTACTTTGTAGCTTTGTTACTCTGTTACTAGATTGATCGGGCGCTGATCCAACGCTGTTCCAGCATTCCTATGTGTGTTGCTTCTGTGTTGCTTGTGTGTTGCTTGTGTGTAGGTGCTGTGTATCTGAACACACAAGCAACTCACAAGTAACTCACAAGCAACACTTATAGGAATGCTGGAACCATGCCCGTTGATCTGTAAATGCAGGAACACGGCTTTTTGAATGACCGCAAAGATTGATCAGATCGAAGCTAAAAAAGAATAGCCGGATATTTTTCGATATCCGGCTATTCAAATGAAAAAGCTTTTCAGGGTTGGTTCAAGGCTTACAACTGGCGGATCTTGATGTTACGGAACCAAACGGGGAATCCGTGATCCTGGAGGCCGATAAAACCGTCTTTTGAAATTCCTTCGGTAAAGCCGGGGAAGCTCTTGAATTTACTCTTGGCCACCATGGCATCCCATTCAGGGGTCCACAGGGTATAGGTGACCACTTTTACACCGTTCTGGGTATGGGTCACTACGCCGTCTTTTACTGAAATTACGATGGTATTCCACGATCCGGCAGGATGAACTGTCTTGGGATCGGCAGGAAGCATGTCGTACAGCGAACCGGCCAGGTGGCTGTCCACCTTGTTGTCAGTGGCATCCACATTGTCGAGTACCTGCACTTCGGGAGAGGCATAATAAATGGGCTGGCCGGGCACTTCACGCACATTGTAAAAGATGCCTGAGTTGGCCATCTTGCTGGCTTTCCAGTCAACAGAAAGTTCGAAGTTCTTAAATTTCTTGCCCGAGAAAATGATGTCACCGTCAGCACCCTGGCCTGGTTGTTTACCCTTGCCGGTGAAAACCTTCATGGCGTTTTCATCAATTACCCAGTTGGCAGGCATGGCCGTACCGTTGCATTGGCGCCAGCCATCAAAATTCTGGCCGTTGAACAGCAGCACCCAACCCTCTTTTTTCTCCTTCTTGGTCAGTTGGTTCACTGTTTGTGAAACTCCCGGGAGGGCGATCAATAGCGCTGCGGCCAATGATAAAGTCAATAAAATGTTTCTCTTCATGATTTGATTTGTTTAATAATCCTTTTATAATGACCGGTCTTCTGCGGCCGGCATAGGTTTAATTTATCTGCGTAAATATAGGAATTCTGTCAATGGGTACCTCGATGGTATAAGTCTTGGCCCCTTTGTAAGTTTTCCCCAGATCGTCGGTCCATTTGCCTTTGGGAAGCATGACCTGGCGACTGGTTTCTTTTTTCGACATTGGAGCCACCAGTAAATGGTTGCCCAACATGAACTGATCAATCACCTTTTCAAATCCCTGGTTGGGGAAATAATACTCCATCGAGCAGATGATCGGATCGCCGGTCCTGGCTGACTGGTGGGCCAGCTCAAGGATGACAGGCGTATATTTCTCCCGGATGCTGACCGCCTTCTTGATCGCCTCCAGATGGGTGGCATCCAGTATTCTCCAGGGAGCCACCGAGAATTGCATCATGGGCATCAGGGCATGGATCTGCGCCGAACGCACCACCATGTCGGGATCGAATGATTTCATATCCAGGAAGCTGGTCCAGTTTCCCCCGCCAATCATATCGGGACAGGAAAATGTATACCCTGCCAGGGCTTCGGTGGTCATGTGCGGAATCAGTTTCTGCAAATCTTCCCAGCTGTGGTTCTTATCATGCAAACGCTGTGCCAGGGCTTGTCCGGCCATTTTCCAACAGGCACGGTATTCGTTGAGCGGGAAGCGTAGGCCGAACTGGGCCCACAATTCACATTGTTTGTTGGGTGAAGCCTGGGTCATGGACAGCGCATCTGAAGGATAAAAATTCATATCACCTGCATCGAGCTTAAAGCCATCGACACCATACGCCTGGGCAAGCCCGTCGAGCTGTTGGTTGAACCAGTTCACCGACTGAGGATTGGTGAAATCAAGCAGGGCTGAATAGCCGTTCCACCAGTTGATCATGGCCGGATCGGTCGCTTTATCCCAGGTAGGCTGACCGGCTTTTTGCTGCATCAGGAAGCCCTTGAATTTCATGATTTGCTGCACGATCATTGTCTGGTCGGCACTTACAAAGGGACACATCCACAGCATGACCTTGAAGCCCATCTGGTGTAACTGATCCATCATCTGTTTGGGATGGGGGAACCGGCCAGGGTGAAAATTCCACTTGCCGTAATCTTCCTGCCAGGTATCGTCAATCATGATCACCCCGGGGGCAAAACCATTGTCCAGGATGGCCCGGGCATATTTCAGCACATCCTCCTGGTTCTGGTTATAGGTCAATTCAATCCATGTGTTGTACTGCGGTTTTGAAAACAATAATTCATCGGGCATTTTACCTGAAGCTGGAAAGAAATGTTCAGAGGCATACTTGCGTGCTTCCTGAAGACTACTTCCCGAGTGCCCTGACTGTACATCACCCCTGGCATTTGAAATGATGATTTCATTTTCCTGGATCTCAAAGGCAAAAGGCTCTTCGCTCCATACCCACAAGCCTTTGTTGCCCAACAGCAAGGGCTGGATCTGGTTCTCCTGGTTGTTGGCATAAAAGTCATATTTATAGCCGGACGCATAAGGCATTTTCTGGCCATCCTTGATGATTCCTGACCAGACTCTTTCGCCTGGAAGCAGACTGATCCGTTGAGCCGATTGTCCGAAGGCGACTGAATAACAGAGTAACAAAAGACTTAAAATTTGTAATTTCATGGGTTGAAGCTTATCCGTTTGGTTAAAGTTGGAGCTATTCAATGATTAGTTTTGAATTCGTACTACCCGATTCATGACGCAGGTGAATGAAATAGATGCCCTTGGTCCAATTCTTCACGTCCAGGGTCATCAGGGCAGAGTCAGGTTCAATGGGTTGATGGTAGGCCAGTTTCCCGGCGGCATCAAAGACCGACAGTTCACGGTATTTCTTTCCTTGCATCACGATGGTAACCAGGTCAGTTGCCGGGTTGGGATAAATCAGCTCCCCGGTATCCTGCTTCAGATTGTTGATCGAAGTAGGTTCCTGGTATTTTAAACTTTCATCTGATTTGGCCCAGTTAGAAGGATTGGGTCCCATGACAAATTTGATGGTTGCACCGTCCTTTATGTCGGCATGGCTGAACCATGATTTGGTCCACTCTACACCATTGATGCTGCACGATTGGATGTACAGATTGGTTTTTGAGGCATTCTGGGCTTCGATAGAGATGGTTTTGCCTTCACCCAGTGAGATGGATGATTTGGTGAACAAGGGGCCCACCAGGTAGTAAATATCCTGTCCGGCGTTGGGGAAAAACCCCAGGGAGGAGAAGATGTACCATGAACTCATGGCACCGCTGTCGTCATTGCCCGGATAGCCCTTGGTGGTGTATTTGGTGGTCATCAGCTTTCGGACCCAGAAGCTGGCCAGGTCAGGCCGGCCGGCATAATGAAATGCCTGGACTGCCAGGAATGCCGGCTCGTTGGCATAATCAATCAGCCCGTATTTGAATCCGTAATCCAGTTTGGCGGCGAACTGATCGGCTCCCCCGGTTAAATAAACCAGCTTGTCCATCTGATGAGGAACGAAATAGGAATAGGTCCATGAACTGGCCTCATAAAAATAATCCTGCCAGGAGCCCCAGTTTTTTTTCATATCGATGCCTACCCAGGAGCCATCGGCATTTTTGGGGACGATGAATCCCTTGTACTGATCGCTTGTGGCCTCGGGGTTCCATAGATTCACCCATTTCTGGCTTCTATCCAGGTAAGTGGTATAATCGGCCGTCTTGCCCAGTCCTTTGGCTACAAGGGCGGTGCAATAATCGTTGTAGGAATATTCCAGTGATTTGGAACACGACATGATCCCGGCAGGAATCCAGCCCTTTGTTTTATAGCTGGCCATCAGGGTATTGTTAATGCCGAAGGTTCCCCAGCCCTGCCAGCCTGCCCGTTCCTTGTCGGCATCGTTTTTCAGGACTGTATAGGCAGCTGCCCAATCCACCCCGGGAATGCCTTTCACATAGCCATCAGCAATGATATTGTCGATGTTGTTGCCGCCCTGTTCTTCGGCCATGTCAAAGCCTGCAATGTAGGCATCGCGGACTCTCTTGTTCTTTTTAAACCGTTCGATGAATGAATTGATAGTACCAGTCACCATGGGTTGATTGATGAGCGACATCAGAGGATAGAGCGTCCGCCAGGTATCCCATACGGCATAATGATCGTCCCACACGGAAGCACCTTCGGCAAAGCCGGTCATGTCATTGGTGCGGTTACGGGGCATGAGCATGGCATGGTACATGGCTGAATAGAAGATTTTGCGACTGTCAGCACTGCTGTCTTCAATCAGGATCTTGCTCAATTCGGTATTCCAGGCGCTCTTTGCTTTCTCTTTTACCGCATCGTAATTCCAGTCGGGTATTTCAGTCTCGAGCCATATCCGGGCCTGTGCAATGCTCTTAAATGACACGGCAACTTTCAGCCTTACGATTTCATTTGCAGCGGTGTTAAATTTAAGGTAGGCCCCTATGTGATCATTGACAGCCCCTATACTTTCGACCGTATCCCTTGGTTGGACAAGTCCGTTTTTCCAGGTTCCGCATAGTGAAGGTTTCTTGTCCAGGCGAGCAAAAAAGTAAACGATGTAATCACCTCCACCAAAGCCGCCGGTATATTTGCCATATCCTTTGATCGTGTTGTTGATCGAGTCAATGCTGACTTTCCCCTGGCTTATTTTGCCATTCATCGAGGGGATGAGATCCATGGGAATGTTGTGTGAAATATCGATCAGCAGATGCCCGTCGGTTGTTTCAGGGAAGGTGAATTTGTAGATCGCCGAATGGTAGGAAGGGGTGAACTCTGTGCGGATGTTGTACCGGGTCAGGGTAACGCCGTATTCATAGGGAAAGGCAATTTCATTGGTCTTGGGTGAATCGTGTGCAGTTTCTCCAACAGCCAGGCCAACCTGGGGAGAAAGAAAGATCTGGCCGTATTTTCCATAGCCTGTTCCGCTGACATGCAGCTGACCAAAACCCCGGATGGGCTGGCCGGGATCATACCCGTCGTTTTCACCATTGGGCGTCTGTGGACTTGGATTGATCGACCCAAAGGGCAACTGTGGCCCGATCACGCAGCTACTGCCATCATTGGTTGTTCCGACTCTTGAATCAACGAAATCAACCGGATTGGTGACCAGCTGAGCTGATACATTGATTGCCAGTAGTAGAACGATGGAAAGTAATCCAGCAGGCAATATGGTTTTAAGGATCATGGTTTATTCATTTATTTTGAATTGGGTAATTTAGTCATTTACTCCGAAAATACAATCTTTGCTTCGGCTGCACTTTTCATCAACTAAAGGTAATCATTGTGAAGTTTTAATCCTAAGAAATGGTCCTATTTGAGCTTTGGAGAAGTATGAATTTAACGAATTATACAAAATCCGCAGGTCTCCAATTGTACCCTTCCTTTTAAATCCCGAACTTCCGGATTGAAACTTTCCTATCCTTATTTTCTGACAATCTTCAAGGCAATGTCTTCCTTGTAAACGGGTGATTCCAGTTTTACGGCGCCCCCCGGATGTCTTAGCTTTTCTTTCTTTTCCATCTTTCCGCTCAGTGGATTTAACCACTCCAGTGAATAATTGCCTTTGGGGAGAACTAACTCAGGACTGACCTGACGGCCTCCCATCAGGTAGAAGGCGTATTGCTTCCCCGTTTCGATCAAAAGGTAAGGAGTTAATCCCTTAGGCAGACCTCCTGAATAGATACTGTTATCGGGCCTCATGGCCACCAAGTTGAATGAATCCATGAACTTCTTCAGATGACTCAGCTGATGGCGAAATGCAGGACTGCCGCCCCCGGGCTGTGCGGCCGGATACTGAAATGTACCCTCCAGGTGGTCGGTTGTAAAGGAGTAATCAAGGTTGTTGAACAATCCGCCACCGGCCAGCATCAGTTCCCATGCTTCCTTTCGGTAGGTCGAATCTTTCTGACCTTTGAAGCCAGTTTCATTTTCGCCGATTACTTTATTCAAGCCATAATTGATCGTGACTGCCGTTGGCGGGGCCGCATAGTGAAAGTTGAATACCGATACCAATGGGTTGGGATTTTCTATTTTCTGGGCTCCATTGCCAATGTTTTGGGTAATGAGGTGCTTGTTGGGAAACGTTTTTTCAGCATCGGTAATTACTTTGGAAATATACTCTTGCCATTCAAGGGTGATCCCCCCAAAATAAGGTTCATTGCAGATTTCATACATCAGGTTGGGTGAGTCTTTTAGTTCATCAACCAGCTTGCGTACCATCTTTTCCTGAATGGCCAAAAGTCCCTTGTTCTTATCCAGGGTGTACACATCGGTGCGGGGAATGTTCCCTAGCCCGTTGACATTGTTGATGCTGTTGAATGGGCTGAGTACCCATTGAATATCTTCGTAGAAGGGACAGAACAATGACAGTTCAACAATGACACCCCGCTTTTGAGCCTCCCCCATGAAGTCTTTCAGCCGGGCAAAGTAGGCCTTGTCCCATTGGCTGAGGTCAAACTTCAAGCCACTACCGATGCGCAACCAGGGACACAGGTATTTTGAGGCATCAGGTCCCATGGTGTTTTTAGTGATGTTGAAAGCGCCTGCCGGTTCAAAATAGGCTCCTGTCATTGTTCTTGTAAGGTTCAGCCCATCTTTCTGCAGTGTTTTCAGGTAGATTTGATAGTTGAAATCAGGGTTCATCACTGCCCCGTAATGCTCGCCTGAGGTGATCAGAACCGTTGGCTTGTTATTGTAACTGAAGTAATGCGGATTTTGTGGATTGAGTGAAATCGGTTTTACCTGGGCTGAAAGGGAGGTTACAAAAAAGATGAATAGTACCAGGAAGGAGATGGGTTGTAGAATAGATTTTTTCATGGTTAGGTTAGATTTTTAGTTTTTTCCCGAATACAAAACCTTATTTTGGTAGAATTTCTCATAAGAACTTAATTGAATGATATACATTCCATTGGTGGGAAAAGCATTTGCAGGAACAGAAAATGAATTGGCTTCCATTTTTTTGTCAGACCATACCATTTGCCCGCTGAGGTTATATATCCGGAGTCGGGTATTTTTTTCATGCTTTGGCAGTTGAATGGTGAGATTGCCACAAGTTAGAGGATTTGGGAAGCAATTGAGGTTTTTCGATTCGGCAATGATACTTGTGCCTGAAAGTAAATCTTTGCTGACAGCCACCACTTCAATATCGTCGAACCATACAGGTTGCCACCAGGCATACAAGCCTATTTTTCCAAAACTAAACGAAGTAGTTGTCACTTTTGCAAAAACTATTGCTCCATTCACTTCAACGGTTGTTGTTTTTCCGTCGTTGGTAATTTTAACGGTCGAATAAACGCCTTGTCCACCACCTGTATAAGTTCCGGTTGACAAGGTTTTTTCAGTTCCGTTTTTTATTTCGATCAGTTTAGCCGATTTGTCATTCCCGAACTCGACCCGGTAATAATTTTTGTTATCTACGTAGTTAAAAACCATTCCGAATATATTTCCCCAGTCAGGCTTCACTTTTACGCTGTAAGTATAATTGTAAAAAGTTGATCCGTCGTAAAAGCTTGTATAAATTCCATCGCCGGTGGTATTTCTATATTGATTGCTTTCCACTTTCCATGTTCCGCCTGAAATCATCCAGTTTTGAGCCAACCCGTCATCAAAATTTTCGGTATAAGTTAATTTCCCGGCCTGTCCATTTACATATACCAGGACGGTCTTTGAAATGCCTGTCATACCTGTATTGTCAGTGGCTTTGGCAGTTAGAGTATAATCACCTCTGGGTACATTCATCCAATTGTATGTGTAAGGAGAGGCAAGAACTTCTCCTAATTTTACAGTACCATTAAAAAATTCAACTTTGCTCACATTTCCATCTTTATCCGCAGCTGTTGCATCAATTGTGATGGTGCTATTTTCAGGGTAAAATCTATTGGTTTGTGGGGAAGTGATTGAAACTTCAGGAGAAAGTGAAACCTGAACTTTAACAGGAACAATGGCAGATTCAGCAGTCTGTCCTCCGGCATCGGTTACTTTAGCTTTGAATTGATAGCCTTCAGAGGGTACTTTGCCATAAAAAATGGTATAGGGTGCAATCGTTGATTCTCCTATACTTTCAGTACCATTGAAATATTCAACTTTTGCGATGGGCTGATCAAGTGTAGTTGTATTTGCCTTAAGCTGAATAACTGCTCCTGAAGCATAAACACTGTTGGCCGCAGGTTCAGTAATGGAAACGGTCAGGCTTTTTACCCCGGCCTCTTTCCAGATTCCGTAACAACTACCGGCAGCCCAAAGCTCACGGGTGAGTGGATTCACCCGTATGGCAAATACTTCATTGACAGCATCACTCTGTTCGATGCCTTGATTGGTGCGGTTGTTGGGTGTAATGATTTGCCAGGTCTTCCCGGCATCCAGGGAGCGCCTGACACTTGCATCACTTTTATAGATATTTTTAGCTCCCGCACAGTATACAACTGTTGGGTCCTGAGAATCGACCGCTACTGACTGAATGGCTACGCCGTTATATTGATCTTTCGGAATTACTGAAGTTAGTTCTTTCAGCCCATTGATATCGAATTGATAAAGCCGATCACCAGAAGTGACAATATACAGGCGATCCAATAGATGATCGATGGCAATATCCTGGACATCGTAGTTTAGAGTGACAACCGTGGTCCAGGTGTCGCCTTTGTCGGTCGATTTTACAACCCGGTTTCCGTTGGCTCCATAGACTTCTTTTTCACCATAAATATTGGGAATCAGAACACCCTTGCAATCCTCCATGACCTTCCAGGTGACTCCCAGGTCTTTGCTGAAATAATTGCTGAAATAGATGACATTCGGGTCTTTCGCATCACCGCAACCTACGTCCAATCCGGTACAGATCATCGATGTATTTAAAAAGCTGGCCCCGCCATTTTTACTGATGGTCAGTTGCCCGTCCTGTCCCCATCCCGGTGAATTTTGAGTCACCAGCACATCGGCACTGGCGGCATAGGCTCCGTAGGTGAATCCTCCCCAACCCAGGTTGGCTGCATTGCAGTATTTCCACGACAGACCGTTGTCTTTGGTAAATGCCCCGTTGTAATCCTGGGAAGCCACAAAAAGAAGGTTTGGATCAGTAATGTTAAAGTTGAAGAATCCACCTACCAGGATTCCGTTGTATCCGTTGGCATCCCAACTGAAGTTCTTTCCACCATTGCTGCTGCTTGAAATCCAGTCGCCCCCCAATGCCCACACCCGGTTTTTGTCGGTTGGATGCCAGGCAAATTTCTGAAGCCGGTCGTTGTAAGGCATGAAGGCATTGGTGTTGCTGCGCTGGGCAATGGCCCATGTTAGTCCTCCATTGACCGAATAATAGATCGGGCCTCCCCAGTCGTTCACCTTGTTGCAAACGGCCATGTAGTTGGCATCAGCCGGACTTACATTCAGGGTAGCCACTTTGATGGGATAGGTGGCAGATACTATGGGTATAAAGGTCTCGCCTCCATCTGAGGAAACCATCAATTTGGAGGCAGTAGTCACAAATACCTTGTCAGGAGCTGAGATAACCACATCCATATCTGTAACCACAGCTGTCAGCTTTTGGATGAAAGTAACCCCTGCGTCGGTGCTTTTATAGAATCCGGTGCTGTTGGCAATGTATAGATCCCCTTTTTCAGGATGGACTTTCAAAATACATTTTCCGTAATTGGCATTCACTTTTGTCCAGCTTAACCCACCATCCGTTGATTTATAGATTCCCCCGGCAGGATTGGACCAGTAGGCCGTTTTTGAATAGCCAAGGGTCTGATCAAAACTGCCATTTACAAATTCTACTTTGTCGGCAAAGCTGCGGTAGCCATCGTAATTGCCTTCTGCAAGGACTTGCTTCCAACTGGCACCTTGGTCGGTTGTCAGGTAAAGTCCGTGGCTTTGATTCTTGGTACTGTTAGCGCCGACCGCCAGGGCCCGTCTGTTGTTGTTAGGGTCAATGGCAAAGCCTGCATTTCCCCGGGAACTATATCCAATGTTACAGGGAGCCCATGTCTTGCCGCCATTGATGCTTCGGTAAATGCCACCTACATCAGTTCCCATCAGCATAAATGAACCATCGGTGTAATCGCATTCGATGGCCTGAACCACCTGGCATCCTTCGCCCCCCATCAGTCCAAAACTTTTTGTTGTCTGGGTTGCCAACGGGATAGGCTGCCATTGCTGCGCATTTGAATGAATGACTGTCAGTAGAATCAGCAAGGATAAGAGTAGGGGTTTGGTTGGTTGGAAAGACATTGGAAAGCTTATGGGTTTGGTTGTGCTTAGGTCGTTTATAAACTCCTCCAATGGATCGAAATCATCGGAGGAGTTGTGTATTGTTATTCGGTTACTGCAAATTTCACCTTTTGGTTATTCACCATCACGAAATAATCGCCAGCTTCCAAAAAGCGTTTCCCATTTGAATCCACATAGCTTAAATCGCGCATTGGATTGATTTCAAACTTGAAAGTAGTCTTTGCGCCAGCGGCCAGTTCCTTCTTTTCAAAGTATTTCAGCTCTTTCATCGGGCGGGAAATGGTGCAGGCAGGATCGTTGATGTACCAAAGCACGGTTTCTGTTCCGGCTACTTTTCCTGTATTGCTGACTTCCACCTCAACGGTCAGTTTGTCCGACTTCTTAATGCTTGTAGCCGAAAGTTTCACCTCACCGTAGGCAAATGTGGTATAGCTCAGGCCATGTCCCAGCCAGTACAAGGGTTCGGTTGGAATGTCCTGGTATTTACCTGAATAAGGACGGGCGCTCTGACGCATGTTGTAATATGTGGGTATTTGACCAGTTGTCAAAGGGAAGGTAATCGACAGTTTACCGGAAGGATTGATTCTGCCTGACAGGATTCCTGCTAGGGCAGATCCACCTGCAACACCAGGCTGCCAGATTTCAACCATGGCATCGGCCAGTGGTTCCAGTCTTACCAGTTCCAGTGGACGTCCGCTGGAAAGAATCAGCACGATTGGCTTACCGGTTTTCTTCAATTCCTGCACCAGTTTTTCCTGGATGGCAGGCAGTGCGATGCTTGAACGGGATGCATTTTCGCCGCTCCATTCTTTTTTCTCACCCAGGCAAACCAGGACCACATCCGATGCTTGAGCTATCGAAATAGCTTCTTCAAATCCTGCTTCGTCCTTGCCATCAAAATCACATCCCTTGGCGGCAGTGATTTTGGTAGCGCTTCCAAATTCCTTTGCCAGACCTTCAGCAATGGACTCTACATCCTGTTCATTTCCATGGGCTGCCCATGCTCCCAGCAGGTTGACCTTGTTGGAAACCATTGGACCGATCAGTGCAATTTGCTTGACCGAGGCAGTCAATGGAAGGGTATTGGAGTTGTTCTTAAGCAGGACCATCGACTCAGCGGCCAGTTTCTGAGCCACTGCTTTACTTTCAGTCTGAAGATAGCGGGCCGATTCATCCACGATGGTTGTATAAGGCTGATCAAACAATCCGAGGCGGAATTTAACCCGCAGAATACGACTCACTGCATCGTCAATCTTGGCCATCGGGATTTTCTTCTCCGTAATGAGTTGTTGCAGGTTCTGGAAATAAATATTGTCGGTCATATCCATTTCAACGCCAGCCATGAAGGCTTTGTACCCGGCTTCCTTGCGGTCGGCGGCAACGCCCTGGGCAATCAACTGGTTGATGGCATCCCAGTCGGATACCACAAAACCATCGTGCTTCCATTGTTTTTTCAATACATCGGTCAAGGTGTATGGATTGGCAGAACCAGGTGTCCCGCTGATATCATTGAAAGAGCTCATCAGGGTGGCGGCCCCGGCTTTTACGCAGGCTTCGTAAGGTGGCAAATAGGTTTCCCAGAGCGATTGCATGGAAATATCCGAATAATGGTAATCACGGCCTCCTTCTGATTCGCCATAGCCAACGTAATGTTTCAGGCAGGCTGCGATGGAATAGGGATCCGATAAATTCTTCCCTTGGTAACCCTGAACGGTGGCAACGCCAAAAACGGCATTGGTATAGGGATCTTCTCCATATCCTTCGGCAACACGTCCCCAACGGGCATCACGGGCAACATCGATCATGGGCGAAAAGGTCCAGTCGACGCCCGATAAATTGGCTTCCTTGGCAGCAACAGCTGCTGCCAGTGTCACCAACGCAGGATCCCATGAACAGGCCTGGGCCAGCGAAATGGGATACACGGTACGGAACCCATGGATCACGTCGTATCCAAAGAGGATGGGAATTCCCAGGCGCGATTCCATGGCTTTTTTCTGGATGGCATTGCGGTAATCCGGATCGGCGCCAAAATAAATCAGCGAGCCAATGCCTGCAGGAATGGATTTCATGGCCTCCCCGATGTTGTTAATATTGGTATTCTGTCCGGCGGTATATTGATTGAGCTGAAGGATCTTTTCTTCCAGGTTCATTTTCGATACCAAATCTTTTATACGCGTTTCAACAGGGGCATTTTTGTCCTTATAAACAGGATTTTTAACCTGTGCCCACAAGGAAACCTGCAGGAAGGCGATGAATGTAAGAAGAATTAAAATTCGTTTCATGTGCTAGTAATGGTTAAATTAATTTTGCCGAAAAATAAGATTTATAATTCAATGTCGTTTCTTATGTGATAATAATAATCGTTGCCTGGTTTGAGGGGACTTTCCCCATATAGCACTACAAGATAGTCATTGAATCTTTTAAATACAAATAATTGGCACATTTATTTTGATAAAACAGCAATAAAATCAAGTCTTTTAGAAGATTTATGCCAACTTTTCCCACCTGTTTTTTATACACATAGGCACATAGGACACCTGGTTTGTTTCGAGGCCTCGGGATCTATGTGTCCGATGCGTCTATGTGTTTATATTTCAATGTTTATCAGGTATTTTTTTTCCTACCGATGGAACTTCAGATCCCCTGTCAGCTTCTCCAGGGCCTTGTTCGTTGGACCTTTGCCAATGAATCCAGAGCAATGTTGCAGTCGTCCACAATCTGGAAATCATACATTCCCACGCAGATAAAGTCAGCACCATTGTTAAAGGCATACTGGAAGCCATCTTTGGGCTCGATCGCCCCGGCAGCCAATACTTTATAGGCGATCCAGGGTTCTTCGAGGCTGTTCATGAAATCAATGGTTTCGGGTGGGTTAAAGCAAAAAATATTGTCCCTGAAGTCCTTGTCCACCGTCGTTTTGTGTTCGGTATCCACCCGGGCCGACCAGTAATTGTGGTGGTGCAGGGTCTTGACCCAGAAATCGGGTTTGATTCCTTGTGCCACGCAGGCCTGGATGGTTTCAAGACGGTGAGCCCCGATCCCTGCCGGCTTTCCATAGCTGCGGATCAATTCGAGTCCTTTGATGATGTCGTCAAATTTGCCCTGAAAGGTTAATTGGTCCGATATCCCACCATGACAGTACATGGCCACGGCCCCTGCTTCCTGTGACAGGCGGATTCCTTCGAGCAAGCCGTCCTTGTGTCCGCAATCGGAGATAAACTGGATTTTCCCGTCCGTTTCATGCCAGTATTTATTGACAATCCGGATAAGGGCCGGATTGGTCAGCAGGGTGTTAATGCCGCACTGTTCAGCCAGCTGCATGGTCATCATGACCCGTTCGTCGGTATGGTAAGCCTTGACCAATTTATCGGTGTAAATCAAATCGCGTCCATGGGCCCAGCCGCCAATGAGGTTTCCGCCCATGATGAGGCGGCTAAGTTCCACATTGCCAATTTTTCCAGTTGGAACCTTTCCTTTCAATTCACTCAGGGAAGCAAAATTGAATGTTTTTAAAGTGGCACCCGAGGTGGCATCCTGTTGTTGGTCGATGAGAAATTTATTCTCAAAACTGTCCCATCTCTTCTTCTTGTAAAGGGCATAGGCAAAAGCGCCCAGGAATGGCACGCCGATCAGGTCACGCAACACCTCGCGTCGCTGAAGGGGCGATCCAGCTTCCTTGGCTGCCGGGATGGGGGCATGTGGTTTTTCTTCCTGCCAGCGTTTGATCCAGCGGTCGGCGCCAAAGAAGAAGTCGGAGGGCAGGGCAGTAAATACCAATAGAATAAAAAATTCAATCAGCGTCTTGTTGACCCAAAGGTAACTGCCTTCGGTCACGGTCCCCAGGGTGTATCCGGAAATGGGAGGATAAGCCACAAAGTAAAAGAGCAGCATCACTGAACCGGCCAGGGAAGCCCAGCGGACAAACAGACCTGTAAACAGCGAAAGTCCGATGAGAATCAGTCCCCAGATATTTAAAAAATCAACTGCCCTCATGACCCCCGGGGAGGCAGCCATTTGGTGCAACAGGTCGGAAAAGATCCACCGTGAACCCATCATGTAGATTTTTGCACTCCATCCGGGGATAAATAACTTGATGATTCCCTCGTACAGGAAATGCCAGCCCACGAGAATCCTTAATCCAGTCAATAAATAATTCAGATACCTTTTCATGGGTTCGTTGGTTTAAGTTGTCAGTGTTAGGTTTATTAGGACGTATCAAATATACAATTATAAATATTGCCTTGTGACGGATGATGGAAGTTTTTAAAGTCCTTCATTGCATGGACAGTCAATCAATTGGAAAGGATTGAATCAACTAAAAAGGGAATGGAGAATGGATATTTGGCAGGCCATTTCATAAGGATCAATAACTCCAGAATCGTCCGGATAATAATCCGGATTCATCCGCTTACTATCTGATTTTATCATTTACTTTGTTCATAACAAAGATCCAAATAGAAATGCGATACGTAAAAACGGGTTTTATCATCCTCCTGTTCCTCCTCGGGGAGAGCGTCTGTGGATATACCGAAAACAAAAAAGAGAATGACAGAACCTGCATGGTACTTGATTCTGCCAGGCTTACCTATGTGAACCCGGTCTTTCAACCCGTTTTAGCCGATCCTACCATTGTGAAATCAGGTGATAGTTTTTATGCTTACGGCACCGAGGACAATTGGGGTACGGAGGGAGGCCATCACCTGGTGTCGGTCTTAAAGTCGAAAGACCTGGTTAACTGGACTTTTCAGAATGATGCTTTCCATGAAAAACCGGGATGGAAAACAAAAGGGGGAATCTGGGCTCCCGACGTAACGGAAGTAGCGGGGAAATTCCTGATGTATTATGCGTTTTCAACCTGGGGAGATGCAAATCCCGGAATCGGATTGGCCATTGCCGATCATCCTCAAGGCCCTTTTACTGACCAGGGAAAGGTATTCGATTCAGAAGAAATAGGGGTGCCCAATTCCATTGATCCTTTCTTCATGGAAGAGCAGGGGGAGAAATACCTTTTCTGGGGAAGTTTCCATGGGATTTATGCCGTCAGGTTAAGTGACGATGGACGACATGCCGAAGGTGATAAAGTTCAGATTACCTTCAGCCATCTCGAAGGGGTTTATGTGCACAAGCGCAACGGGTTCTATTATCTTTTTGGCTCCGAAGGAACCTGCTGTGAAGGGGCCAAAAGTACCTACCATGTAAGGGTAGGACGTTCCCGTCAGTTGCTGGGACCATATCTTGATAAAAACGGGAACAATCTGCTTTCAGGTCCATACGGCGAACTTATTCTGCATGGCAACGAGGATGCAAACGGATTTGCTGGACCGGGACACAATGCCGAAATCATGACCGATGACAAAGGCCGGGACTGGTTGATCTATCATGCCATGCTCAAATCAAAACCCTTGCTCAGCAATGGAGCTAACCGCAGGTCACTGATGCTCGACCCAATAACCTGGGTAGACAACTGGCCCCGGATTACAGATCAGCAACCTTCTGTGCTCAGGCAGAACGGCCCGATCTTTAAATGAACCGAACAAACCTGGGGGTTTCGTGTACCTTATTAATTTTAAATTATGACTATTAAATCAATAT
Organism: Prolixibacteraceae bacterium; assembly: GCA_036504555.1. GTDB lineage: Bacteria > Bacteroidota > Bacteroidia > Bacteroidales > Prolixibacteraceae > Aquipluma. Next base: position 127,081 of record DASXUZ010000148.1, read on the forward strand.
TTATTCTTGGCCTTTTGGCCTTTGTAAACCTCTCTGCTTACCCTGAGCCCCTGGGAAAGTTTGTCAATCCAAATATCGGTACGGCCCATTGCCGCTGGTTCTTTTACACCCCAGCTGCAATGCCCTTTGGGATGGCCAAACTGGGGCCTTCCACCAATGGACATTACGGCAACAGCCAGGGCTGGGAAGCCGTTGGATATGATGCCCGTCATACCTCCATAGAAGGGTTCGCCAACTTTCATGAGTTCCAGGTGGGAGGTATCGTACTGGCACCGATCACCGGGAAATTGCAAACCATCCCAGGCACCCTTGAAAACCCGGAGGAAGGTTACCGCTCACGCTTCAACAGGAAGAACGAACTGGCAACTTCAGGGTACTATTCAGTACTGCTGGATGATTATAATATAAGAGCGGAACTGACAGCTACCAAAAGAGTCGGGTTCCAACGCTATACTTTTCCACAATCCAAAGAGTCGCATATCATTTTTGATATCGGGAACAGGCAGGGAGAAAGCGGTGCAGTCAAAGATGCTCAAGTGACTTATACGGACGACGGTAGGGTAGAGGGCTTTGTTATTACCGAGCCTGAGTATGTAAAAAAATACCAGAAAGGCGCCACGGTGGCCATGTACTTTTCAGCCGTACTGGATAAAAAACCAGCCAAATGGGGAACATTCCGGCATGACAAGACCATTGAAGGGGCCAGGCTCATTTCAGGTGAAGGTGCTGGCCTGTACCTTTCCTTTTCGACCAAGGCCAATGAAAAAGTGACTGTTAAAATAGGACTCTCTTACACTTCGATTGCCAATGCACGTTTGAACCTGCAAAGAGAAGCCAAAAATCTAAGCTTTGATGCAGCTAAAAAGCAAACCCTGGCCACATGGGAGACTTATCTTGGAAGGATCAAGGTAACCACCACCGTCAAGGAGGATAAGGTGAAATTTTATACAGGACTTTTCCATGCCTTGTTAGGCAGGGGACTTGCCAGTGATGTTAACGGGGCATACCCAAAAAACAATGGTGAGATTGGTCAGATCGAGCTGGATAAGAACCACCAGCCGATACACAATCATTACAATACAGATGCCATCTGGGGTGGATTCTGGAACCTGACCCAGTTGTGGGCATTGGCCTATCCCGAATACTATGCCGACTGGGTTCAAAGCCAGTTACTCGTTTACAAGGAAACAGGATGGTTGGGTGACGGAATTGCATGCAGCAAATATGTCTCCGGGGTAGGAACCAACTTTACAGGCCTGGCCATTGCTTCTGCCTATAATTGTGGAATTCGCAATTTCGATGTCACTACCGCCTACCAGGCAGCTTTAAAGAATGAACTGACCTCCGATAACAGAATTGAAGGTGCCGGTAAAATGGATGTCGGGCAATTCGTCAAACGGGGTTATTCCCCATTTCTCAGCATGGGTTATGATACCAATACCGATGGTTCCGGATTTGCCGCATCCCACACCCTCGAATATTCCTTCAGTGCATACGCCGTGGCCCAGTTCGCCAAATTATTAAATAAGACCGATGACTACAACAAGCTGATCAAACTCTCAGAGGGATGGAAAATGCTCTATGACCCTTCCACCAAATTCATTCGTCCAAGAAATGAAAAAGGAGAATTTATTGACAAGTTTAATCCCACCGAACCATGGCGCGGTTTTCAGGAAGGAAATGCCACACAATATACCTTTTACGTACCTCACAATCCCGAAGCGCTGATCAATATCGTTGGGAAGGAAACCTTCAATAACCGACTGGACAGTATCTTTACCCTATCCCAGAAGAATGTTTTTGGGGGAGGTACCACCATTGATGCGTTTGCCGGTTTAGCCACTCCTTACAATCATGGGAACCAGCCTAATTTGCATATCTCATGGTTATTTAACTTTTCCGGGAAACCTTACCTTACCCAGAAATGGGTTCGTGCCATCTGTGATCAGTTCTATGGGACTGAGGAAATTCACGGTTACGGATATGGACAGGACGAAGATCAGGGTCAGCTGGGCGCATGGTTTGTCCTTGCAGGCATTGGCCTTTTTGACGTGAAGGGTCTCACGGAAGTCAACCCGGGCATGCAGATTGGCAGTCCATTGTTTGACTCGGTCACCATCAAACTCAATCCTAAGTATTACAAAGGGAAAAAGTTTAGTATCAAAACCATCAACAATTCAAAAGTCAACCCATATGTCCAGCGCATGAGTCTAAATAATCAAACGCTAGGCAGTCCCTTTATCAAGTTTTCAGAGATAGTCAATGGAGGTACCTTGATCTTAAACATGGGCCATGAGCCCCTGGTATCAAATAATCAGTAAATTTGAAATATTGGAACTATCAATAAATGGTGCTAAGCCTTTATGAAATGATTCTGAACCTGTAAGAATTATCACAACAGTTCCGCAGTTCCGCAGTTCCGCAAATCCTGCTATTCTTGCATTTAGCAGAGGTATTCATCTTGTATTTCATTCCCTCAATGGATCATGCAAAAATAGAAGTGCTTGCGGAACTGCGGAACTGCGGAACCAGGGAATATTCCTTTGTAAAATCGTCGGATTACAAATTGAAATTATAGCTTAAATTAACCGCCATGCCAAAGGATTGCAGTTTGACGCCTGCAAAGCCAATGTTTTGGAAAGGAATTTTCAGGTATGGCTGCACACCAAGGCTGAGCCTTGAACTGAGCCGCTGATCAAAGTTTGCCTGAAAATTCAGCACACTCAGCCAATGCTGATTCTTATTGACCACCTGGTAGGCCAGTGGGTTATTCCCATCGTTTTCAGCGTAGGTGAACCGATAATCTTCCTTCAGCATGATATAGGATGAAATCCCTGAACCAATTCCCAGGGTGCTATTCTTCCGGTGAAGGAAGGTGTAATTGATGTTCAGTGGAATGTCGAGTACCCGGCAATCGGCATTGACCGACTTTGGATAATAGTCGGTCCAGATATTCCGGCTGGGGCTGTAGTTGCTAAATCCTGTTTCATACAGTTTTTTGGCATAGATCCCCCCGGTGCTGAAACTCCAGTTTCTGGCAATCTCATAGGATACCATCAGTCCGAAATTATTTCCCATACTCGCGTTGTTCAGATTATTAACCCCATTGTAATCAGGGGCAGCCGTCACGCTCAAGGCCAGTTTGCGGGCCGGTCGTTCGGCTATTGGCTTCTCATTTGGTTCACCCAGGTCGGCAAATACAGGTTCCTGGACTGTGGATGGCTCCCTGCCTGGAGGATTTGCGATCGCGGGCTGTGACGGATGCGCTTCTTTCGAAGGATTCTTTGCCGGGCTGCCTTCTTTTTGTGCCTTGAAGTTTTCCCCCCGTAGGGTATCATGGGCAACACTTGGCTTTTCCATCTGAGTCACAACCATAGGTTTTTCAGCAGGCTTCTCTTCCCGGTACTTGTTTTCAGCCAGGGATTTACCCGGTACAGGTTCCACCTTGCTAGTCATTTTTTTTGTTTCCGATGAAGCTTTTGGTTCATTGTACGCCTCTTTTATTTTCTCCTCCCTGGGTTGAACTTTTTCCGATGGTTGCACTTTCTGTTGCACTTCAGCCTGTTGAGGGATTGGTTTTAGTACTTCAGGAATCAACAGCCTGAGTGCCAAAAACAGGAGGATCAAGGCAGCCACTCCACCCAGTCGACTGATCCAGAAGATGCCCCGTTTCCTTTTTTCATGCCGCTCCAAACGATGCTGAAGATTTAACCAGTCTGCTTCCTGAAAAGGCACAGGTTCCACGGCAGGATTCAGTCCTTCACGAAACAATTGATCGATATCTTCTAAATTCCTGCTAGTCATCTTGTTCATGAATTATAGTGAAATGCGCTGTTGACTCCGAACCCATAGCCGCCTGTTTTATTCTCAGTACCAACAGGATCATGACCGATTGGGGCACTGATAGCATCTGCTGCAATTTCTGCCTTGCCTTGTGGAGGTTTGACCTGGAAGTGCTGGCAGTGATTCCTGTCATTTGGGCTATTTCTTCATGTGAATAACCGTCAACGGCAAATAAATTAAACACTATCCGGTAAGCTGGAGGAAGTCGTTGAATCATGGAAAGCAAATCTTCATAGTCCAACTTATGCTCAGCGGCCGATGCATTGGTTTTTATTTCTGACTGATCCAATTCCACAAATTGACTCCATTTTAAATTGGCCCTGTAATAGTCAATCGAGGCATTGTACATGATTTTAGCCAGCCAGGAAGTAAATGGTCTGCTTTTGTCATATTTTTCAATGTTGGTAAAGGCCTTAAAAAAACCATCATTCAATACTTCAATGGCCTCAGCTCGGTTATCAGTGGTTCGAAGGCAGATTTTCATGGCAAATCCATAAAGCTCTTTGTATAACGATTCCTGACTTTTCCGGTCATTGTCGATACACCCATCGATCATTCGCTGTAATTCTTTTTCAGCCATCTAAGTTTGACTTAACCTGTTGCAGAAATGAACGAAATAACCGATGGCTTTGTTTAGGTTAACATCCATTTATGATACTCTTTTTAAAAGGTTTTGGATGACAAACCCTTTTTTTACATTCCCTGCTTTGATTGATCGTTGTTTATTGACGACCCGGGCTTTTTAAACAAGGTAAAGGTGCGGCTGATGCTGAATCCCCATCGAAACCCACCCTTGGTCCAGGAACTGCTGGTACTGGGGATAAACTGGTTTTCCAGAATGGCCGTCGAGTTGGTAAAGATGAAATTAAACACATGACCGCCTGTTTCCATTTCCAGGCCAAGTCCAAGGGGATTGTAAAACCGGAACCCCTTTCCTTGCTCAAGGAAATAATTCTTGCTCTCCTTGCTCCTGAAACTTAAGAAGTAGTCGGCTACAAGGGCCATCCGATGGCTGACTTTCATCCGTCCCCCCAAGCCCAGGGCAAACAGGTTATTCATATCCATGAAGGAAACAAAATTTCGGTGGATATAAGTCGGTGTTAAGGCCAGGGAAAGGTCATCGCTGAATTTTCGGGTGATGATCGCCTGGGTGACATAGCTCAAGCGATCCGAGAATTTTTGAAAGTTGGCATCCGGCGTTGCACGGCTTGGCTTTTCCATAAAGGAAACGGCTCCATTTCCAAACAAGGTGACCGAAACAGGTACCCGGTCATCGGTCGATTGCCTGATGAACCTGTATTTGGGTTTGATATAGAACATTTGCCTCTGGCTGGTATTGATGCCATTGGGCGCTCCTTTGGTGCGGCCAACGCCCAAGCTCAGCCGATTGGTGATCCCATAATCAAATCCGATCAAGATGTCCGAAGCATTGTCCAGGCCATAAAAGGTCTTGATTCCTCCAAAACTTCCTGCAACATCCCCGAATCGGTGCATGACCACAAAGAGCAGGTCGTGCTGGTGCATCGTTTCATTGGACTGGCCATTGATGATTTGCGGTGATTTAAAAGTGGCCGTCACCGGAACCCTTGCTTTCTTAGGAACAAGATCATCCAACATTTTATTCAAATCATCCTGTGCCTTGAGCGAGGTAAAAATAAAGAAAAATGACAGTATTAAAATTGTTCTCATATGCTTATTTCTGTTAAAGGTGTCTGTAAATGAATCCATTCACCCCTCCAAAAGTTTTATTTTTCCGGCGAACAGTTATTGATCCAGATGTACAATGAATCACGTGTGCTTTTCGGAAGCGGGGCATTTCCCTGCGGCATATCAGCATTGTCAGGAATCACCCTGAGTGAAAAGAAGTCCACGTGAAGCTTTACACCATTGTAGGTGGTGAAATTTCCCAGTCCCGGTGAATTGCCTCCCTGGTGACAGCTGATACACTGACGGGAAAGAATATCTTTTACGTAATTGTCATAGGTAATGTTCATCCCGGGAAATTGAGGTGTGCAGTTTGACTGTGCCGGAATTTCATCCAGCATATCAGCCTTCCGATTGGTACATCCGCCCAGAAAAAGGACAATTGCGGCCATCAGTATGGTACGATTTATTTTCATCCGTTTATTTTTTCAATTGAAGGTTTGGCAATTTGTACCCTGTCATAACATTGATTACAAGTACGATGACAAGACACCCGCCTGCCTGGCAGGCCGGGAACTCATCCATCCCGAGTACCCAGGATTTGACTTTGTTCGATGCATTTTTCATGGCGTTCATTGTTAATTTTTGACCCATCCAAAAGCAATGCCAAAAGCCCCGGCATCAATCAATCCCGGGGCCTGGCGTGCTGAATAATTAGTACCCGCCGGAGGAAGAAGGAGTACTTACTTTTGATAAGGTGGCCTTGATTTCACCTGCCGGAATATTCACCGAATGTATCTGCACATAGATTTTCCCCGCTGCCAGGTCAGCTGCCTGATCAGCCGTAAAGGTGGCAGTCCCGGAATAGCTCCCGGAGGTGGTTTGAGAAAAACCGGTAATGGGGATGATCACAGGACCTGCGTCATGGAAATGCATGGCCGCAGCATTCGATGTCAGGCCATTCCAGGTCACCGTATAAGTTAGCACATAGGTGGTGGGATTAAACGACCCGGTGGTGGTTCCGGTAGCCGATGTGACAACCGCATCACCAGACTTGACAAAACTTCCTGAATAATTAACCAATCCATTGGTAACCACTGCATCGTCCTTCTTGCAGGATGACAGTCCAACGAACAGAACAAGTACAGCAATCCCAACCGATGGGGCATTCTTGGTAAAGAACTTGATAATTGTTTTCATGGCTTTCATTTTTATAAGTGAAATAAACTGTTTACAACTTTCCGGTTAAAGGCCTTTTAACCATTGTTTCAATAGTAGGTACGGAATGAAATTCATAAACGCTGCCTGGAGATAAAAATAAAATACAATTTTGTCTTTTTATTCTTGACTTGGTGGTCCGACTGCGGAAATGAACAATCATCTTTTCGCTATTTGTGTGCAATGCAATAATTTGGGAATGATAAATACTATGGAAGCTTTCTTTACGTTCAATAAAAATTACCTGTTGATCCAATTTACCAAAGCCTTCAACCCATGAAAACTATCCTCAAACATTTTCTTACCCTTGTCATTTTTACTGCCTTATTGATTGCCTGCGACAGGCCAGTTTGCAAAAACACCAATCCATTGTTCGACAAGTATCCGCCTGATTCCAGGGAATATAAAGCGGAACTTATCAAACAGCTTGAAAGGATTGACCAATCGAAACTCTCCTACTGGTTCAATGAGTACTATGAGTCGAATGGACAGGAACAGCTATTTTTCAATATCCAGGGCGATGGATTGTGTGCCGTGATTGTTTTGAATGTTGAAGAATGGGGTAAATTGGAAGAACTGAGGCAGAAGAAAGGTCAATCATACAGGGGAGCAAAGTTTACCAAGCTTCAGTTTGACATCAGGAAAGATACGGTCAATCCACAATTTATCTACCGTGATTTTGACAAAATAATAGACTGAGAAAAAATACAGCATACCTATTAGCTGTTACACGACATTCTGGACTCCTGGAATTGTTGCCGCATACAGCCTTTGTGTGTTGCTTGTGTGTACATGGAGTGTTGCTTGTGTGTCCATTAACACAGGACGTACACCTGAAGTACACTCAAACTACTCTTAATGTACACGATAACCCTGTAAGCGACTACAATTCAAAGGAAGGTCACTTTGTTACTCTGTTACTCTGTTACTTTGTCACTTTGTTTCTTTGTCACTTTGTGTTAAATTTGACTTCTCGGAGCAGGGGAATCTACAAATAAACTAAACATGGAACGATGATAAGCGGAATTCAGATTAAGAACTGTGCAAGTTTCGACAACACGGGCGTGACGCTCAGAGGCTTGAAGGAGATTAATTTTATCTATGGTCCCAATGGAAGTGGAAAAACGACCCTCTCCAATGTATTGGCCGACCCGGATAAATATCCTCAATGTACCCTTGAATGGAAGAATAACCGGATCTTGAAAACTTTTGTTTACAACCGGACTTTTATCGATGAGAATTTCGGCAGAAGGAAAAATCAACAGGGGATATTCACCCTTGGTAAAGGTGAAACTGCGGCCAAAGAAATCATCGATGCCACGAAATCGGAAATCGAACAAATCAACCAGGAGGTCATTCGGGATATCGCCGCCATTGATGAACAGAATGCCATCATTCAATCCAATGAAGTTCAATTCGGGGAAGACTGCTGGAAAATATATACCCAGCTAAAAGACCATTTCAAGCCCGCCTTCAAGGGTTGTTCCTTTAAAAATACATTTAAAGACCGCTGCAAGGAGGAGATTCACAATTCGACTGCACTGCTGGACCTCGCTGTTCTGAAGGAAAAAGCAGCCCGTATTTATGCAGGTTCAACCGAGCCCAAAGCCGATATCCCCTTGATCGGGTATCAATCCTTGCAGGGGACAGAAACCCATGAGATTTGGATGAAACGAATCATCGGAAAAGAGGAAGTCGATGTGGCCGCCCTGATTAAGAAACTGGGCAACAGCGATTGGGTCAAACAGGGGCTGAGCTATTATTCGGGCAAGGGTGATTTCTGCCCTTTCTGTCAGCAGAAAGCGCCTGAGAATTTGGAAGATCAGCTCAATGAGTACTTCGATGAAACCTACATGGCAAGCATCAAGCTGCTCAATGATCAAAAGTCAGCGTATGCCGTCCAGACCGATTTGATCGTTTTTGATGTGCAGGCAGTTTTAAATTCAAACAACGAGCTGGTCGATCATGCACGTTTGGAAGAAATCAAAAGGATGCTGATCCTGAAAATTCAAGCCAACAAGGATCGAATCGCGGCAAAAATAAAGGAACCTGCCAGCGTCCTGATACTGGAATCCTTACAGCCAGAAATGGAGCTCATCAATGCGCTGATTCAATCGGCCAGGAATAAAATATCGCTCCACAATGAAACGGTGAAGAACCTTTCGTGGGAAAGTGCCCAATTGACCAGGGAGGTATGGCGGTACGTGGCCGAACAATTAAAAACAGTGTATCAACGCTATGAGTCCAACCAGGCAGCACATGGTAAAATCATTGAGGGCCTGGAAATGAGCGTCAGTGAAAAGGAATACAGGATAAAAACACTGCGCGCAGAGGTTTCAAAATTGGAAATGCAGGGTGCCAACATTGCACAAACCAAAACGGAGATCAATGCCTTGTTGGGTAAATTTGGGTTTACAGGCTTCCAACTGGCTGAAGCCACTGAAGAAAAAGGCTGCTACCAGATGATACGCCCCCATGGAGAGCGGGTTGAACGCACTTTAAGTGAAGGTGAAAAAACAGTGGTCACGTTTCTGTATTTCTACCACTTGCTTCAGGGAGGAGTTGACCTGGATTCCATCCATGCCGATCGGGTGGTGGTGTTCGATGATCCGGTTTCAAACCTGGATGGTGATGCGATGTTTATGGTCAGCCAACTGATCCGTAAAATCATAGAGGAGATTCGTTCCCCCAAGAGCAATCTCAAACAGGTTATCGTACTTACCCACGATGTTAATTTTCACAACCTAGTGAGCGATCAAACAGGCCTTGGGATTGAGCCCTCAGCCGATGAGACCTTTTGGATACTGCGAAAAGAACATGATATTTCCACCATCATGCACTATGACATGAATCCCATCAAAGGCTCCTATGAGCTGCTGTGGCGGGAAGTGAAGGAGAATCCCGACAGCATGACCCTGGACATTACCTTGCGGCGCATCATCGAAACCTATTTTAAAGCCCCTGGGCTGCTGTCGCCCGGGGAGATCCTCCACATGCTCGATGAGGAGGATCAAATAGCTGCCAGAACCTTGTTGGCAGGATCCAATGCGGGTACAGCCGAGCGCACTGACCAGTTATCTGTTGCATTTGATAAGGAGCATTATCTGAGCGTTTTCAGAAACATATTTGAAAGAACCAACCAACAAGATCATTATCATGCCATGATGGGAATTGGATAGGGGCCATGGGACTTGCTTTGTTCCGCAGTTCCGCAATTCCGCAGTTCCGCAAGCACTCTTGTTTCTGCGCCTGGTATTGGCCTTCAACTAGTACTTCCAATGGATACCGCAAAAAAAGGAGTGCTTGCGGAACTGCGGAATTGCGGAACCAGGGAATAATACTCTGCCCGGGAATCCCGATCATTCAGATACAGCTTGTTCCCTTGTTTTTTTCACCCAATATTCTCTGGATGATCCTTGTTTGTAATTATATTCAGAAAGGCTGGTATTTTCTGCAATGCTTATTTATTTTTGAATAAAATTTCCGAATATTCTTAGATTTGTAACAACTAACGAACTTGAATTGAAAGATCTTATCATTATCAAAGGACTTGAACAAAGAGACAAGGTTGTTTTTGATTACGTTTTCAATTATTATTATTCCTCTCTTTGTGCCTTTTCGATGCAATACCTCAACAAGCGCAATGAGGTGGAGGATCTGGTGCAGGATTTCTTTGTTTACCTCTGGGTGGAGGCTTCCAGCCTAAGGATCAATTCATCGTTGAAATCCTACCTCTTTACGGCCATTAAAAACCGCTGCCTGGATTATCAGAAACATCACAAGATCATCGAAAAGTACCGTACCTTTATTCTCTTTTCAACTGAAAAAGGAGACGATTCAACGGACCACCTCTTTGCTGAATCGGAGCTTCGTCATGCCATCGAAAGGAGTATGGATAAACTTCCACCCCGCTGTCGTGAGATATTTGAATACAGTCGTCTGCATGGATTAAGCAACCAGGAGATATCGGAAAAGCTGGGTCTTTCCAAGCGAACGGTTGAACTACAAATTAGCAACTCCTTGAAAGTTCTTCGAAAAGAACTCGCTGAATTTTTACCCCTGTGGCTACTGGCCTGGTTAATCGGGTAAAACAAAAGTCAATACAGTAAGCGAATAAATCTAAATTGGCTATTCAACCCTTTCTGAGTTTTGTTTCCAAAATAATATTGAAAAACTCACTGTTTTTCAGGTTTATAACTTCCCATTACTTACCTTTAGGGTAAGACAAGCACCACAAAGCAAGGTTGAGTGAATCGCTATGCTGATTGTCCCGATATTTAAACGGGGCCTGAAGTATTTGCAAATAAAATGATCTTTTCACTATGTGTGCAATCGACTTTGGTCGTCTTACAACTGAAGAGGAAAATAATCTGTTTGATCACAACACTTTTAGAATTGGAAAATGGAGCGTAGTTACAACGAAATAGAAGAATTATTGCCCGGATATTTATCAGGCGAGCTGTCAGATGCCAACCGGGAAATGATTGATGCATGGAGGAAGGAGTCCTCTGAAAATGAAATCCTCTTTCAAGACAGCCTGAAGGCCTGGGAAGCAATGTCACTGTTACAGGAAATGGAACAATTCAATTCTTTTGAGGCCTTAAATAAAATCAACACCAGGATTTCCCAGCAGAAAAACACCCCCTGGTGGACTTACGCGCAAAAGATTGCCGCCATTCTACTGCTCCCATTAATGATTTATTCTGGATATATCTCCATCAGAAATTCTGCTTTGAAATCGCAACAGGAAGAACAGGTGATGATGCAAACCATCTCCTCACGTCCAGGCATGGTGACCCAGTTTGAACTTGCCGATGGGACAAAGGTCTGGCTGAATGCAGGTTCTACCCTGCAGTTTCCCACGCGCTTTCAGGCAGACTTAAGAGCAGTTAAATTAACAGGAGAGGCCTATTTCCAGGTAACCAAAAATGAACATCAACCTTTTCGCGTTCAAGCCAAAGAGCTCAACATAGAAGTTTTGGGCACTTCATTCAACGTAGAAAGCTATGAGGAAGAAAAACAGGCAGAAGTGGTCCTGATAGAAGGGAAGGTTCGATTGTCTTGCGAAACAGCTCAGGGGAAAAAGACATTTGGAACCATGCATCCCAACCAGCGGGTTGTTTATACGCAAGAGAATCACAATGTGCAGGCCCAGGAAGTGAAAGTTGACAAGTACATTGCCTGGCGTGAGGGCAATCTTATTTTTCGGGATGATAAAATGGAGGATGTTGTCAAGCGTTTAAGCCGTTGGTTCAATGTTGAAATTGTGATTGATGATCCGGAGATCAACAACTATGAATACAAGGCCACTTTCAGGAATGAAACCCTCACCCAGGTTTTGAACTTATTAAAGATTTCGGCCCCGATTGATTACCAGATTACCGGCAATCAAATGTTGCCCAATGGAGAATATACCAAACAAAAGGTTTCGCTCAGGAAAAAGAAGATATAGAAAAAATACCGGGGAAGATGTTTCGCCACATCCGCCCCGGCATCAAAGCGGTACTCTTTTTATCAGAAAGATTACCGTGATAAATAGTAATTAACTAAATCAATTCAAAGTTATGGAAAAAATGTTCCGTTTAATGCGGAGGTGCAAAAAAAGTGCACACCTGCGAAAAATCTGGATGACTATGAAGCTAACGATTGTGCTGTTTTTTCTTGCCATCACACAAATGATGGCCATCGAGACTTACTCCCAGAGTACGCGTTTGTCTCTCCATCTGAAGTCTGTTGCGGTAAAGGATGTACTCGACAAAATTGAGTCAAAGAGCGATTTTGTTTTCCTATACAACAGCAAGCTGGTGGATGTCGACCGAAGGGTATCGGCCGAATTTAAAGATCAACAGATCAGCGAAATACTTGATCAGTTGTTCCAGGAAACAGATGTAGCCTATACGGTTGTTGACCGGCAAATTGTATTAACGCGCAAGGCTGATCAGGCAAGTTTCCAGTCAATTAACACTGCCCAGCAAGCCAACAGCGTTTCGGGCAAAGTGACTGATCCAACAGGTTCAGGCATTCCCGGAGTTTCGGTGGTGGTCAAAGGAACAACCATCGGTACCATTACCGATGCCAGGGGGAATTATTCCCTGTCCAACATTCCTTCGGATGCATCCCTTCAGTTTTCGTTCGTGGGCATGAAGATGCAGGAAGTTGCTGTCGGGGGCAATACGACCATCAATCTGGTCATGGAAGAACAGACTGTTGGAATTGAAGAGGTCGTTGCTATTGGATATGGTACCCAAAGAAAGAAAGACCTCACGGGTTCGGTTGCGGTGATAAAAACCAGTGATTTACGATCATTGCCCGTACCCAGTATTGGAGATGCCTTGCAGGGACGTGCTGCCGGGGTACAGGTCATTACCTCAGGGAAACCAGGTGATGATGCTACTTTCAGAATTCGTGGTACAGGAACAATCAACAACAGCAATCCATTGATCGTCATTGATGGATTACCCGTTTCCAGTGGTTTGAACCAGCTGAACATGGATGATGTGGAGTCGCTCCAGGTGTTAAAAGACGCATCGGCCACAGCGATATATGGTTCCCGTGGAGCCAACGGAGTGGTCATTGTGACGACCAAACGAGGCAAGGGAGGCCCCTCACAAGTGAATTTCAATTACTCCTATGGCGTACAGCAAGCCACCAACATGATTGATGTTTTGAATGCTTCCCAATTTGGAGCTCTTCACAACGATATTCTTTCCAATGCAGGTTTAACTGAAAATCCCGCCTATGCAAATCCTGAAAGCCTGGGTGCAGGAACGGACTGGATGAAAGAATTCTTTCGCTCTGCACCAGTGCAGAATTACTCCATGTCGTATTCCGGCAGCGGAGAAAAAACCAATTACTATATCTCAGGGAATTACTATGACCAGCAAGGGATAGTGATTAACACCGGGTTCAAGCGATATACTTTTCAATTGAATACCGATAGCAAAGTGACTTCAAAATTAAGGGTGGGAAATAGCCTGACCTTGAACAATGATATCAAGACAAGCGGCGATTACAGTATTCGCAATGCCATGCTTGCCTTGCCAACACAGCCTATCTTTCGTGACAATGGAACTTATTCGGGTCCAATTGCCCAGCCCATCTATGACGGCGATCTGATCAATCCGATCGGTTCAGCCAAAACGGTTGAGAATTCAACCAAAGGCTATAACCTGATGGGAAATGTATTTGGAGAGCTGGATGTTTTTAAAGGTTTGAAATTTAAATCTACCTTCGGACTTCAGGCTAATTTTTGGGACGCACGCACCTGGAGCCCAAAATTTCAATGGGATACCAGTAAAAAGGAAAACTCCTACCTAAGTCAGAATTACAATAAAAATCTGACCTGGGTTTGGGACAATACCTTTACCTATGATCGCACCTTCGGCAAACATCGTTTTGGTGCAATGGCAGGTACCAGTGCACAGGAAAACAACTATAACTTCATCAACGGTTCTGTTCAGAATTTTGCCAGCGACCAGACTCAGCAGTTGAACAATGGAACCTTGCAACCAACTGTTGGCGGAAGCGCTATGAGTTGGTCATTGTTCTCCTATATGGGACGGTTGAATTATTCATTTGCCGACAAATACCTGGTCACTACAACTGTTCGTCGCGATGGTTCATCACGATTTGGGGAAGGCAACAAATATGGGATTTTCCCTTCTGCTTCTCTGGCATGGCGTATTTCCGAGGAAGAATTCTTTCAGAATATCCATTTCATCAATGACATGAAAATACGCGGTGGCTATGGTATTACCGGAAACCAGGAGATTGGCAACTATTCATTTGCCTCAGCCTTGAACACCATCAAATACAATTTTAACAACAATGTGGTGTCGGCCGTTGTGCCCACTGTCATGCCCAATCCATTTGTACAATGGGAAGAACAACAACAGGCAAACATTGGATTCGATGCCTCGATGTTCAACCAAAGAATAGAATTGACCGTGGACGCTTACCTCAAGCAAACCGACAAAATGTTGGTTCCCATGGCAGTGCCTGTTTCAACCGGCTATTCTGATGTGTATGTTCCCTCCATCAATGCAGGTAAAATGGAAAACAAAGGCCTTGAAGTATCTGTCAATACCAGGAACCTCATCGGGCAGTTTACATGGAATACCTCACTGAATATCTCATACAATCAAAATAAAGTGATCAGCATCAACGATACCATCCCTATGTCAAGCGGAAGTATTGGATTGAACCAGAACCTGGCATTGATACAGGCTGGCCAGCCCATCAATTTCTTTTACGGATTTAAAACCGACGGCATCTTCCAGTCACAGCAAGAAGTGGAAAGTCACGCTGTTCAGGTTCCGGGCAATGATCCCAACAACCGTACTTCGGCTGGAGATATCCGCTTTGTGGATTTGAACAATGATGGGGTGATCAATGATAAGGACCGTACCTATCTGGGAAATCCAAATCCTACTTTTATTTTCTCCCTGAATAACAGTTTTACCTTTAAGGGATTCGATTTAAGCATATTTCTACAGGGGATAGCCGGAAATGAAGTCATCAATGCCAACCGTTTCTGGAATGAAGCCATGGCCGTTGCCCAAAATCAGACTACCGAAACGCTGAACCGATGGACTGGTTCGGGTACAAGCAATACCATGCCTAGAGCCGTTTTTAATGATCCAAATAAAAATACAAGGCCTTCTGACCGTTACATCGAGGATGGATCGTACCTGAGAATTAAAAACCTGACAGTGGGTTATACCATTCCCCTTGGCGTGATGAAAAAGGCCCATATTTCTTCAGCCAGGTTCTACGTTTCTGCACAAAATCTCTACACGTTTACCAAATACAAAGGATTTGATCCTGAGATTGGTACAAGTGGTATCGATAACAATGTTTACCCTGTGACCCGTACCATAAGCATGGGTGTTAACCTTGGACTATAATCAATAAAACGAAAAACAATGACACTCAAAAAATATATTTCAATTGCACTACTGGCCACTCTGGCCATGGCCTGCAGCGAGGACTTTCTTACTAAGATGCCTGAAGATTCGATCAATACTTCCAACTTCCTTCAGACTGAAACCGATGCCATATCGGCCATCAACGGGGCTTACCAGCCATTGCAGTGGCCTAAACTTTACAACATGCGGATGTGGACCACCGATATCATGGCCGGAAACAGCATCGTTGGAGCAGGTGGAGGAACCGACGGCATCGAAACACAGGATGAAGCCAACTTTGTAACGGCCTCCGATAACCAGGGAGTTTTGGATCTATGGCGTGGTCCATGGCCTGGTATTTTGAGAAGCAACATTATTTTGCAGAAAATTCCTGCCATGAACATCAGTGAAAGTGTAAAAAACAGGGTGATGGGTGAGGCCTATTTCCTGCGTGCACACTACTATTTTATACTGGTCAGATTTTTTGGCGATGTACCCTTAACCCTGAAGCCTGTTGAACCGGGCGATGATCTACGTCCTTTCAGAACACCCAAGGCAGAGGTATACACCCAGATAATTTCGGATTTGAATCAGGCGATCACACTTTTGCCTCCGAAAGAACAATATTCGGGCAATGATGTAGGCCGTGCCTCCAAAGGATCGGCTGTGGGTATGCTGGCCAAAGTTTATTTAACCCTGGGCGATTGGCAGAAAGTAGTTGATTTGACTGATCAGGTGAAGGGTCTGGGCTATTCGTTAAACCCAAACTATAGTGACAATTTTAGTTCAGCAACCGAAAACTCCAACGAATCGTTGTTTGAAGTTCAGTATGTAAGCGATGCTGGCAAAGGATTTTGGGACAACGAAAACCAGGCATCATGGCTTAGCCCCTTTACCGGGCCCCGTGGATCTGATTTAGTGGCCGGCGGTTATGGATGGAACCAACCCACAGAGGAATTTATGAATTCATATGAACCCGGTGATGTACGCAAAGATGTGACCGTTTTGTATGAAGGAAGCCCCCAGTTCGATGGGAAGGACTACAAGAAATCGTACTCCATGACAGGGTACAATCTTCGCAAGTTTTTGGTCCCCTTATCAGCTGTCCCTTCTTATGACAACAGTCCGCTGAATTTTCCAGTATTGCGTTATGCCGATGTGTTACTCATGAGAGCTGAAGCATTAAATGAACTTGGAAGGACCAATGAAGCTGCTGCACCACTCAATGAAGTGCGTACCCGTGCAGGATTGGACAATGTGACGGGCTTGTCAAAAGAGGCTTTCCGCGAAAAGGTATTGCACGAACGTCGCATCGAACTGGCTTTCGAAGGACAGCGTTGGTTTGATCTTATCCGCATCAATAACGGACAGTATGGCATCGACTTTCTGAAATCAATCGGAAAATCGAATATGAGTTCCAAGTTTCTATTGTTCCCGGTTCCTCAAAAGGAGCGGGATGCCAATCCAAACCTGACACAAAATACCGGTTATTAATTCCTGAATGAATGCTATTTAAAATATACAAAATGAAAAAACTAACGATAAAAGGCATTTTCAAGCAAAATGTCAGACGATACTTTTCCACGATTGGACTGATAGCGCTTCTCTTTCTCCTGGTCACCTCCTGCGAACAGTATGATGAGTATAAGATTCCCATGGCCGGACCTTTGGCCCTTTCAGCCACTAAGAGTGAAATTGTTTTAACCCAG
>DASXUZ010000149.1:0-5344 GCA_036504555.1 Prolixibacteraceae bacterium
TTCAGAAGAAATTTTCGTACTCGAAAAAGCGGGTGCAAAAGTCATTTTCATGGCCTCAAATACACCCCACATCGTTTATCAGCCGCTGGTCAAACGGGTAAAGACCAAAATGGTCAGTATCGTCGATTCAACCATCGCCTATGCACAATCAAAAGGATATAACCGGCTTGGTTTATTTGGAACGATCTCTACCATGGAAGGAGATTTTTTTCAGCAGGGATTCGAAGCCGCAGGAATGGAAATCATTACCCCCATGCCAGATGAGCGAAAATACATCCATAAAGTCTACCTGGAAGAACTTGCCCGGGGTCGGTATATGCCTGAGACTAAAAGCAGGCTTTTAACCATTGCCAACCGAATGTATGTTGAGGGCCAGATCGACAGCCTGATTCTGGGAGGAACAGAACTGCCCCTGATTTTGAAAAGCAGCGATATGGAAGATATTGAACTGCTCAATACCACTAAAATACATGTTGAGCGAATTCTGGATGCAGCCATTGGCTGATTCCCCAGATTTCTGCAACCATAAAAATACGGCCCCTCTTTGATGATTGTCACCAAAGAGGGGCTGTGTGATTGAATCGCATTGACAACTTACAACGGATTCTGCAGCTTTCTTAGAAGCCCTTCACAAGCATCTTCCAGAATATCAAATACCAATTCGAAGCCTGCATCGCCTCCAAAATACGGATCAGGCACCGAGTCGTGGGTTTTGTGGATGCAAAAATCAGTCATCAGGTAAATCTGCTTTCGCTCGTTTTTATTTCTTGCAACGCTCATTAAATCACGTACATTTTGCCGATCCATCCCAATGATGTATTGGAATTGGTCGAAATCACGATTTGGATCAAACTTTCTGGCCTTACTGGTTAAGTCGTATCCCCGCATGGCACCCATCTGCCTCATGCGCGAATCTGCCGGTTCACCTACATGATAAGCACCTGTGCCGGCTGAATCACACTGCAACTCATTTTCAAGTCCATTCTTTTCAATCAAAGTATTAAAGACTGCTTCAGCGCCGGGACTGCGGCAAATATTTCCAAGGCAGACAAATAGTATTTTCTTCATGGTATCCAATCTGTATATTGTGCAAAAATAAACTTTTTAAGATTAAGAAACGGGAACACTGATCTGACTTATCCAACAGATCAGTATTCCCATTTCTTCTTTCCAATAAATCAGTGATCATGCGTAAAGTGAGTGGATAAGTATAAATTTTTACCTTTACGTTTCAGAAAATAGATTACTTACACATTGAACAATGGATCTTTTTAATGACGAATACTATATGCGCCGCGCCCTTCAGGAAGCGGAACAGGCTTTTAAAGAAGGTGAAGTACCCGTGGGCGCCGTAGTAGTTTCACAAAACCGCATCATTGCCCAGGCTCATAACCTCACCGAAACATTGAACGATGTTACAGCCCATGCAGAAATGCAGGCAATTACCGCAGCAGCCAACTTGCTCGGGGGGAAATACCTGAATGAATGCACCTTATATGTAACCATCGAACCGTGCGTGATGTGTGCGGGTGCATTGGGTTGGGCTCAGATTGGCCGAATCGTTTATGGCGCTTCCGACGAGAAAAGAGGGTTTCGTAAGTTTGCGCCTGCTGCCCTACATCCCAAAACAGAGGTAGTTTATGGAGTTATGGAAAACGAATGCTCCGCTTTGGTGAAAGATTTTTTTCTGAGGAAAAGATAAACTAACAATATCCTCTAATTTTAAATACATAGACACATAGGGCACATAGTCCCGAGGACTCGGGATAAACTATGTGTTCTATGTGTCTATGTGTTTCTTTTCATTTGTTTTTAATCATTCTCCGTTGGTCAAAATATTATTGGCATGGTCCTTTCATCGAATCAATTATTTGACAATCGTCAGCACTCCATCTTTTATCTCTGAAAATCGGACAATCAATTGGCTCTTTTGCACATCAAATTTGTAATCCAGGGAACCAGGCATTTCAACATTATCAAAACTAACCTTACTGGGCACCTTCTCAAGGTGGATGTTTAGAACAGATAATTTCTTTGTATCTTTCAAAGTAATTTCGATCGTCTCGGGGTGGTTGATCAGTGAAACTGTTGAACTTCCGCTTTTATCGGGATGAAAGACCGTAAACTGATTGTCCACACCCGGATAAATCAGCCATGTTAAACTCCCCTTGTTGGCTTCACTTCCAAGTCCGGTATAATTTCGTTCAATGTTCATTGGTACGATGGCCCCTTCGCGGATATAAACCGGGTACTCCTCAAGGGCAAACTCTCTTTTAAAAGATACCGGCCCCTGAATCAACTCTTTATCATTGAATAGATACCGCCAGCCTCCCTTTGGAAGTTTAATTTCGGTAGATAACTGATCATGATAGATGGGGGCCACCAGAAAATCATCTCCAAATAGGTAATGATATTTCCCTTTGACTGGGCGCTGCAGTTTAGGTCCTCCCTGATGTCCGGTTACGACATAACTATACATGTAAGGAATCAACTCAGTGTGCAGCCATGAATATTTACGGATGATTTCCAATTCCTGGGGGGTTCGTTTCCACAAAGCCCTCTCGCCATGGCCGCCATTGAGAAATAATCCACAAAAGGCGGAAAGTTCTACCCAGCGAATATACAGCCGGGGTGGAATCATTTTTCCTGAAAAACCTGCCACATCCGAGCCAATAATATTGTATCCCACTCTTGCACTTTTCTGGATGTTCTTCAAGGCCAACTCGATACCTCCCTTCCCTTTCGTTGCAATTTCTGCATTGAGCGAATCCCCCTTGGCAAGTTTGCCAAGCGAAAGCCAGGTATGTTTTTGATCCCCGACCCAGGTTACTGGTGCAGCATCAATGGGTGCATAACCTTCGGGGTGAAAATTCCGGTCAACGGCACGCGCCAAGGTTACAAATTCAGGATTTTGGGAAAGTCCATGCCGATATTCCTCCCGGTAATAACGGTCCATATAGTTGCGCGTAGTCGTCACACCCTTGTGAGTCGTTTTATATAGAAAAGGTACCGGGCCAACCATCGTCCAGAACAGGGTGCCTGTCTGGTCCATTTTCCAGCCATCAATGCCGTAATCGAAAACCGTTTGCTGGATTCCATGCCACCATTTTAAGGCATTGGGATTGGAATAATCAATAAAGCCACCTCTACCCTTCCACCATTTGATCTGACTATCGATCCCCGCTAAATAACCCTTTTCATTTATCTCACGATACCATTCGCCTGACTCTTTTACCCTTGTATCTTTGCTTGAACTGTTGACCATCGAGGTCATCCACAATACAACGCGGTATCCCCTGGTGTGCAATGACCTGAACCACTCCTTGGGATGGGGATAGCGAATCGTATCTATCTCAAAATCATTGTAACGCATACTCCATGGACTGTCAATCACAATGCTGCGTACCGGGATATCGAATTTTGCATATCCTTCCAAAAGGCTATCGACCTGGTGGGCCGAATTTACATCATCCTCCCAAAGCCAGCATTCCAAAGCCCATGCAGGAGTCAAGGGTGGATTTCCATGTCGTGGTGCATCAAAGGGAGTTCCCCGAAAGGGAAATTGAAAACCCAAACAGTAAATAAAAAATAAGATGCCCGCCATAATCGAAAGTTCCTTTTATTACTTCCTCTTTTAACTGGTAAATCATCCTCCTTTGGATCCAGATACAATTACCAAGACTTAACCGACTGTATGAATACGGATAGCAAGGATGAGTTGAACCTTTTTATTATAACTGGAAAAAATAAAACTTAGTATACCTTCTTTCGCTGAAATGGTTTTAAAACTGCTCCCATAAGTATGTAGAGGAGAGAATTTTAACTTCGATGGAAGAAGTTTTCAATTGCATTATTCCCATTCTTCGTTGGGGTTCATATTCAAAAGCCTAATTTACGAGCAATGGATCGTCCAACCCTTACAACGAACTGATTATTTTAAAGTTACAATTCAAACGTGTCCTGAATATTATATTTCTGCAACCTCAAATCCCACCTTTTTCAAATCGTCCCAATATCCCGGATAGGATTTGGTAACTACCATCGGATCCAGAATGACGATCTGACCAGTCAATTGGCAGGCCGGTGCAAAGGCCATTGCCATGCGGTGATCGTGGTAGGTTTCAATCTCAGGAAGTACCTGTTTGTTGAGTGGAAAAGTACCATCCCATTTCAACTCCCCAAGTGCTGGTTCAATAAGCTTGGCTCCATATTTGGCCAGTTCATCCTGAAGTGCGGCTATACGGTTGGTTTCCTTTATTTTAAGGGTTTCAAGCCCTGTAAAATGAAACGGGATTTGTTTCATCACGCACAAAACTGCAAAGGTCTGCGCCACATCAGGATTTTCAATAAAGTTTAGCTGAAGGAATTTAGGAAGCCACTTACTATTTTTAGTAAGGCGCGCTCCTTTTTCAGTGGCCATAGTCTGAATTCCCAACCGTTCGAACCATTGAGCCACGATGGCATCTCCCTGCAGGCTTTCGGTCTGCAACCCAATTAATTCAAGGTCCACCTCCTCAGCCAAAACAGCCATTTCATACCAGTAAGACGCCCCTGACCAGTCGGCTTCTACCGAAAACGGGCGAGCCGAATATTTTTGTTCCGAAATGCGTATCTCATTGCCTTTCCATGCATGTTGAACGCCGAATTGCGCCATCAGTTTCAAGGTCATTTCAATATAAGGACGCGAGGTTGTTTTGTTTTTCAGCCGCAGGGTCAGGCCACCTTCAAGGGTGGGGGCAATCATCAACAAAGCTGAAATATATTGACTGCTAATGCTGCCATCGAGTTCGAGCACGCATCCTTTCAGGTGCGAACCATAAATCTTCAGTGGCGGGAAACCTTCATTTTCTATGTATTCAATGCGGGCCCCCAGCTTGGTAAGGGCATCCACCAAAATACCAATGGGACGCTGCTTCATACGATCAGATCCAGTGATGGTCCATTCTCCCACTATCTGGGAAAGAAAGGCAGTCAGAAAACGCATGGCTGTACCAGCATGGCCGATGTCAAACTGATTGCTGTTGGAGTTGAAAACCTGCTCCATCACCCGTGTGTCATCACTGTCCGAAAGATTTTCTATCGGATACGGACTATAGCTCAGGGCATGAATAATGAGCGCCCTGTTGGCAATGCTTTTAGAGGAAGGAAGAACGATACTTCCCTTCAAGGTCGTATCAGGTTTAGAGACAAGGTATTTCATTCAATAAAAATATATGAGACAATAAATGAGTTCAAAGTTTAAAGTTTAAAGTTTAAAGTTGGGGCCTGTGGGTACATAACTTTAAACTTCAAACTTTAAACTTCTATAGTATTCCAATGCTTCAAAAATCAGTTCCTGCGGACA
>DASXUZ010000150.1:0-14647 GCA_036504555.1 Prolixibacteraceae bacterium
GCGCATATTGTAACCACGGATTTTAATCCGTGGGAAATATGTCCCGAGCCTACGGCTCTTGATGGGTTTGCGATTGTCTTTCGTGGATGGAATAAATTCCATCCTTACAATATGATCCGAGCCTACGGCTCTTGTACATCAATGTCGGATATCCTAAATGAAATATCAATGGATCAATCTTATAGGGATTTGAAAAGCTTAAAATATAATCTTACCGCCCAGCCCGAACTGTTTGCCGACCGTGGCTTTACAGGCCACGAATGGCTGAAATACTTTAACCTGTACAACATGAACGGAAGGATGTATGACCCTTTGGTAGGAAGGTTCCTGAGTGCGGATAATGTGATACAAGACCCCACCAATGCACAGAATTACAACCGGTATTCGTATTGCCTGAACAATCCGCTGAAGTATTACTCAGGATCGAGCCAATATTCAGATCTGTCCCGATGACTATCGGGATCTTACGTTTAGTATTTGAATATTAGCCCCGAGTACTCGGATAGGCGTTAACTTTGTGCCATCTGTCTTATAAGCAAATGAAAAATAAACACATAGACACATAGAAAACATAGATAAATTTTTAACTATGTGTCCTATGTGTCTATGTGTTTAAAAAAATAAACAGATGAAAAGTGTCCCAAAAGGTTGAGACTGCCTGGTAATACTGTTTCAAGTATCAGATTATAAGCATGAATATAACAAAGTTAACGCCAATCCGAGTACTCGGGGGTAAGCACTGGAACCCAATCTTATCTATCTTCTTATCGGCTTGATTCCTCCTGATCCCTCTCTAGTACTCAAGCAGAAATTTCATAATATAGATAAGATTGGGTTATGTGGTATACTTATGTTACTAAGATTCAAATAATAAAAGTAAGATTTTTCCTCTCGATAGGCATCGAGACCAGAGGTGCTATCATTCAAAGTAAAATAGGGTTGATCTTTTAGATTTCAAACCATTCAGCAAAAAATATAGAATTGAATTTACTATCTTCGTATAAAATTTAGGCAACATGAAACGAGCCATCCCGATTTATCGGGACACAGATTAATGTCTATTGGCGAGTTCCATCTGACCATTAAAAAACAAATTATAAACAGATGAATGCAATAAATTTTAAGGTATATCCCGATGATAAGGCACAAATAAAAGCCATTAAGTCGGTTTTTAAAGCCTTTAAGATCAAGTTTGAAATTGAAGAAGAAAAAGAGTATGACCCACAATTTGTAGAGCGGGTTTTGAAGGCCAAAGAAGAAATCAAACAGGGGAAAGGTGTCAAAATAGAGACCAAAGATTTATGGAAATAATCTATTCTTTACAGGCTCTGGAAGACATTAACTATTGGAAAAGAAGTGGAAATAAGGCCGTGCAGGAGAAAATATCGGCCTTGCTTTCCGATATTGTTAAGCACCCGTTTACAGGTATCGGTAAGCCTGAGGCATTGAAATACCAATTGAGTGGTTCCTGGTCTCGAAGAATTACCTTGGCTGACCGACTTGTGTATAGTGTGAATTTTGAAAATAATACGATCGAAATTGAAACAGCCAGAGGTCACTATTAATTCAATAGCTTCTCTTGCTCTTTATTAATTTCGAATGTTCTTGCTTATCAGTCATTAAGATACTCTTTTATTTTACCCCATTCCCCAACCTTCTTCTCCCATACTATCCCTGCATTGGCCGGACTGGTCGATGGCATCGGATACAGCTCAATGCCCTCAATGCTTCCAAAGTATTTTGTAAAAAGCCTTTCTGATGCTTTCCCGTTAAAAGCAATGGCCCTTATTCCGGGGTATTTTTGCACAAAAGAGGGAATATCGTTGGGAGTCGTTTCCGAAATAGGAAGGTGAGAAGGTGGGAAGGTGAGAAAATGAGAAAATAAAATAGAGGATGGAGAAAGTGGAGAAAGTGGGTCAGGTCATTTGGAATCGATTTTTAAATCTTTCCGCAATTGCAAATGGCTTTTCACACTTCAGGGATTACAAATCGATTTTGAATCCACCGCGATTGAAAATCAGGGGTGTCCGGAAGATGTCAAAGCACATTTAAATGGATTTTTGTCATTGGAAAACCAGGCTGGGGTAAGACCACTTACAGCTACAACACCAACAAGCTCCGCCAGGATAGCCACTCGACATGATTTTACAATAAATGTTAATCCAAGCAACGGTTCTTTAAAAGGATACCTCTTAAAATTTAACGAAGTATTGTATTAAATAACAAACCATTCAAAAGTACTTTGAGGTCATTTGAGATGTTGTTAAATAAACTATTATAAAAAAGGTCAACAAACACCTTCTTTGAGAGTGTTTGTTTACCTTTCAACTCATTGAAATTGAATAAAATATTGTATATTTAATTACCCATTGGGTTATTTGGAATTTAATCAAAGATGGCTATGAACAAAGAGTTTATCAAACGGCTCACAGACATAGTTGAAGCAAATCTTGAAAACGAGTCTTTCGGTCCTGACATATTGATCAAGGAATCGGGGATGAGCCATTCTACTCTTAACCGGAAACTAAAAATAATCTCCAATCAAACCATCAGTCAGTTCATTCGTGAGATTCGGCTGAAAAAGGCCAAAGAGTTATTAATGAATGAAGAATTGACCGCTGCAGAAATATCCTATCGTGTTGGTTTTGGCAGCCCAACCTATTTCAATAATTGCTTCCGCGAGTATTTTGGTTTTGCACCTGGTCAATTAAGAAACCGGAAATCAGACAAGGAACCAGTCGAACAACCGATTGAACCCCTACTGGTAGAACCCTTAACGAAAAAGCCCAAACACACAAAAATGCTATTCAGCCTGATTATTGGTTTGATGGTTCTAATTCCAATGGCTGTTTTCCTGCTCCATAATGTTTCAATTTCAAAAGCTGAGATTGCAAAAGAGAAATCAATTGCTTTACTTCCTTTTAAATACCTGAGTGATGAGTCTGAAAAACAATACCTGGCTGATGGTATGATGGATGCCATTTTGCTCCATTTATCTAAAATTAAAGATCTGCGCGTTGTATCCCGTACCACTGTTGAGCAATACCGGAAAACAGATAAAACATCCAAAACAATTGGACAGGAACTTGATGTTGAGTATGTGTTAGAAGGGAGCTTTCTAAAAGAAGGAGACAAGATTCGGTTAATATTACAGTTAATTAAAACCAAGAATGATGATCATGCCTGGTCGAATGAATATGACCGGCAATTGAAAGATATTTTTTCAGTTCAAAGTGAAGTTTCGGAGACCATTGCCAGTGAATTGCATGCTGTTATCACTCCTGAGGAAAGGCAACAAATCAGGAAAGAACCAACAGACAATCTGACCGCATATGATTTTTACCAAAGGGGAAAAGATGAATTAGAAAAAGATGAGCTTAGCAGTAATGGAGATACAATTGCATTGAAAAAAACATCACTTCTATTTCAAAAGGCATTGCAATTGGATTCCACTTTTGCATTGGCATATACCGGATTGGCAGCGGTTTATTATAAGAAGTACTTTTGCAAGACATATCTCTCTGAAAATTTCATGGACTCTGTTTTAATTCTTGCAAATAAGGCACTTACATTTGACCAACAATGTGCTGAGGCATATTATTACAGGGGTCAAATATATTCTGAAACTTCAAAACCATCTGAAGCTTTAAAAGAAATTGACAAAGCCATTAATTTCAATCCAAACAATTGGAAGGCATATTCTCTTCGAAGTTCTATATGCGAGATGTTTCAAGATAATGTAGCAGCAATCAGCAACTTGCATGAAGCAGTGCTTCGCAATCGTGGAAGTGGGCTACCTCATTTTTTAGCAGAATTCAGCTATAAACTTTCGAACTTCGGATTCCCTGATTTAGGGGAAAAGTATAGTAAGCAAGCCTTGGCATTGGATGGCGATTCGGCGCGGCATTTAGCTCGTTTAGCATGGGCAGAATATACAAATGGAAACCTTGAAAACGCATATCATTTGGCGAAAAGTAGTTATTTGAGAGACTCAACCGTTTACGATGGGCTAGCTCTTTATTGTGCAATGACCGGTCGCTGTGAAGAAGCCTATAAATTACAAAAGATGCGTTTTGAACGCTTAAAAAAGTCAGGTGAAATTGATCAGTTTGCACCACTGGATGTTGCTTATAGTCTATGGCAAACCGGAAGATCTAAAGAAGCAGAGTTTTATTTTAACCTGCAAATTAAATATGAACTGGAAAGTATAAAATTAGGTAGGTTAAACGCCATACAAAGGTATTCTCATTTTGATTTGGCAGGGATGTATGTTTTCTTAGGAAACAAGGGAAAGGCATATTCTTATTTGGATGAAGTAATTAAAAATCGAGCCTTTCCCACATGGTGGGTAATCTTATTCAAATACGATCCACGGTTTAATTCTATCAGGCAGGAACCCCGATTTCAAAAGATACTTAAAGATGTGGAAGCCAAATGCCAGGCAGAACGTGAGCGTGTCGGGAAGTGGCTGGTAGAGCAAGGAATGCTATAGTTACAGTTCAATCTAATCCCCAACTTCATTGATCACAAAACTTCATTTTATACAATGATTTCAATCGTTGCGCAAATTTTTCAATGATTTGTCATATTTTTCAATCATTCGAATAGTAGTTATTATGTGGCGCCTGCCATTTTGTTTGAAATTTGAATAAAGAAGAAAGCCTATTTTAACATTCTCCCAGACAGATATTTAATTGGTCAGTTTAAATAGCTTGTTAAAATACTGAAAGCTTTACTAAAACAGTAGAACCCAAAAAAGGCCCTTGACCTTTTACCTCTTACTCACTCGTCATTCAGACATTATTGGAATAGTCTATTAATTCTCATGTATAATTCCTTGTATTATGAAAAACTTATTTACAGTATTTATCATGATGATTTTATTAACTACATTCATTACAAAACATGCAAACGCCCAAGCCTTTACAAATTACTCAGCAGAAACCAATCAATTGTGCAATAATCATGTAACTGCTATTGCTATAGATGTCCAAGGTAATAAATGGATTGGTACTGCTGACGGAGTTTCAAAATTTGATGGAACAACCTGGACAACCTATCTCTCAGGCTATTGGATTAAATCAATTGCCATTGATGCACAGGGCAATAAATGGATTGGAACCTTGAAAGGAGGAGTTTCAAAATTTGATGGAACAACCTGGACAAACTATACCACTGCAGACGGTCTTGCAAGTAATGATGTGGGTGCAATTGCCATAGATAATGAGGGGAATAAATGGATTGGAACTTATGGAAAAGGGGTTTCAAAATTTGATGGTACTACCTGGACTACGTATACCACGGCAAATGGACTAGTTGAAAATTATGTAGAAGCCCTAGGTAGCGATTCGAAGGGCAATATATGGATTGGAACGCATGTAAGTGGAGTTTCAAAATTTGATGGAACTACCTGGACGAAATATTCGGATGGACTTGCGTATGGTTATAATACTTCAATTTCGTCAGATGCTCAGGGTAATGTATGGGTTGGATTTAGAGAATACGATGGGGTTGGAAGCGGTGGAATTTCTAAATTTGATGGAACCAGGTGGACAACCTATACTATCAAAGAGGGTCTTGCAAGTAACAATGTAAATGCAATTGCATGTGATGATCAGGGGAATAGTTGGTTTGGAACAGATTATAGTGTTTCAAAATTTGATGGAACCAGGTGGACAACCTATACCACTAAGGATGGTCTAGTTGATAAGGGGATTACTGCAATTGCTATAGATGCACTGGGCAATAAATGGTTTGGTACTGGAAATGGAGTTTCAAAATTTGATGGGTCTAACTGGACAACCTATACTTCAAACGGCCTTGCAGGAAATTTTATTACTTCGATTTGCATAGATAATTATAATAATAAATGGTTTGGAACAGGTTACGGTGTTTCAAAATTCGATGGTACGAACTGGACAAACTATACCGTTGCAGATGGCCTCGCAGCAGATCAAGTAACTAAAATTGCGATTGATGCGCAGGGTAATAAATGGTTTGGAACTAAGGGTGAAGGAGTTTCAAAATTTGATGGAACTACCTGGACAAATTATACCTCATCAAATGGCCTTTCATATAATTTTATAAGGGCAATTACTGTTGATACCCAAGGTAATATATGGTTTGGAACTAGTGGTTATGATGCAGGAGGTGGTGCGGTTTCGAAATTTGATGGAACAACCTGGACAACTTATACCGTAGCCGATGGACTTGTAAATGAAAATGTTTTGGCAATTGCCATAGATGCCCAGGGGAATAAGTGGTTTGGAACTTTTGGTGGAGTTTCAAAATTTGATGGAACTACATGGACAACCTATACCACTGTAAATGGACTGGCAGATAATAGTGTTTATGCAATTGCCATAGATGCCCAAGGGAATAAATGGTTTGGAACCTGGAATGGAGTTTCAAAATTTGATGGAACTACATGGACAAGCTATACCTCTGCAGATGGTCTTTCAAATAATAAGGTTATTGCAATCTCAATTGATGCCCAAGGAAATAAATGGTTTGGAACAAGTGGAGGAGGCGTATCAAAATTTGATGGAACTACCTGGAAAACCTATACACCTGTTGAAGGACTAACTGATACTGTAGTTTCTGTCATTGCGATAGACGCCTTCGGCAATAAATGGTTTGGAACCTGGAATGGAGTTTCAAAATTATCTGCTGAAACTAACACGGAAACAAACCCTGATCTAAATAAAAATCGCTTAACTCTATATCCCAATCCTGTTCAAGATGTATTGCATATCAATTTATCAGAAACAAGAGGGATGATTGAAGTCTTTGATATTGCAGGAAGATCAGTATTTCAAAAGCAAATCCAGGAAACCAATCCTTCCATTGATGTTTCGGGTTTAAAGAATGGAATCTATCTCGTAAAGGTATTATCAGATAACCAATTGGTTACAGTAAAATTTATAAAGAATTAGGAATGGTCAGCAAATATCAATTAAATCGAATCAATTATGAAACTTGAAAAATTATTACTCAGCACTTTTCTACTTTTTGGATTTATTGAATTGCATTCGCAAAATTCTCCCACTAATAGTAGGAGTGAGTCTACTTCCCAACAGGATACCATCTATTCTGAAAATTTTGATCATGGCGCGAGGGGTTGGACTTTTCAGGATTTATGGAGTGAGTCATTCTGGCACACAAGCACTACAGGAGCATATTCGAATCATTCATACTGGTGTGGGATTGAAGATCTTGGCGGCTATGATGATCTCTGGGAACAGCCGCTCACCTCACCTCCTATCAGTTTAACCGGAACCACGGCACCGGTTTTGACCTTCATGCATAATTTCCGGATAAAATCGTCAGGTGACTACTATCCTTCCGGATTTGATTCATGGGATGCCGTAACTGTGAGGATTTCTACAGATGGCATTAATTTCAATGTCATTGAGCCCACTTCAGGAAAACCATATGGGTTACAAAGTGGCAGGGGCTTCTATTATCGTTATGGCATAGGCTTGCCAGGTTGGGCTGGCAATTCAGGAGGTTGGATCTCTTCCGGGTTCGACCTTACGGCTTATGCAGGTCAAAAGGTTTGGATTCAATTCCTTTTCGGGTCAGACGACGGTTATTCAACCCAGGATGAGGCTGCCCTTTTTGGATGGCGAATAGATAATATTAGTATAAAAGATGGAACGGATATGATCTTCGAAGACGATGCAGGAGACACCGGTGCAGCGAAATTTGTTACCGATAGCCCGGCAGGCCCAAATCCATGGCATTTCACGACAACTGCATTTGCCAGCCCTCCCATAAGTGCAGGTTGTTTCGATACTGTTTCAGGAAATTATTTTTCTGGTATGAAGGCGGCCCTGGTTTCCCCGGCTATCGCGATCAAGAACTTAAAGCCGGGCACCAGGAAACTTACTGCTGATTTCAAATACAAGGGAGTTTTTGATCAAACCAAAGATGTTTCAGGGATTTTTGATTATCTGCATACAGAGTCGCGTATATACAGTGGAGGCGTTTGGAGATACTGGCAGGCTCTAAGTACTGATGATTTTGTTCCGGCTTCATTCAAGGGATATAATGAAAATAACTTTTTTAAGTTGGATAACAATGGCCCTATCGGGGCCGATTCAATCCAGTTCAGGTGTGTTGTTATGACGCAGGCTGATCATACAGTTAAACCCCCGGCCAACCTGTTTATTGACGATTTTGTGCTTTACTCTATATCCGGGTATGAGGGCCTCCGGTTTGGAGCATTCTACGACAGGATCATGTCGGTTCCTGAGCAGCAACGGACAGCAATTGCAGATAGTTTCATGCTCACTGTTCCATCCTTCCCTTTGGTGGAAGAAAAAACAATCGTCACGTATCTTTACAGGGGCAACGCGAACACCGTCACAGTGCCTGGTGATGCCAACTTTTGGGATACAAATGGTCTGCCAATGACCAATATTAAAGGTACAAACCTGTGGTTCGCGCAGTCAGTCTTCGAACCTGATTCCCGGTTGGAATATAAATTTGTAATAAACAATGGCAGCTGGATAGTTGATCCACTCAATGTGCACCAGTTTAACGGGAATTCTGAAATTAGAATGCCAGATTATCTACCCCCGCTAGAAACTGAGTACTTATCAGGAATTCCGCATGGCACTTACAAAGACTCCTTGTTTCATAGTACAGTTTTAGGTAATTCAAGATCGGTAAGGGTCTACCTGCCTCCAATGTATAAGACAGCAGTGAACGACAGTTTCCCGGTTGTGCTTTTTCACGATGGGTTCGATTATTATGACTGCAGTTCTGCAAACAATATTCTTGATAACCTGATCTCAGCGATAAGCATCAAACCGGTAATTGCCGTTTTTGTTCCGCCGGTGGACCGGGACAATGAATATGCCTTCAACAAGACCTCACAATTTGAATCATTTATTATTAATGAACTCATGCCTGTCATAGATGCGAAATACCGCACCCTGCATGACCCTGGCAGCCGTGCCATGATCGGATATTCTTTGGGCGGAGTGATCAGCACCCAGATTTGCGGCGATCATCCCGAGAGCTTTGGTTTATGTGCTGCTTTTTCTCCTGCTTATTATCCAAAGGGCAGTGAGGTGGAGCGAAACTTTGCAAATAGCCCGACAAAGAATATCAAATTTTACATCGATTGGGGATTCTATGAACCTTATTTCCGTCCGGATGCTATTATCATGCGGGATATATTGATTGCTAAGGGCTACAATCCGGTTTGGCATCAATGGCCCGAAGGTCACACTTGCGGTAACTGGCGTTCACATCTCGATTTAGCATTAGAGTATTTCTTCCCCACGGAATATACAGGGGTGGAAAAAATAAAAACTGATCAATCCACTTTGAAATGTTACCCCAATCCTTCGACTGGCAAAATCACTATTGAAATAATAGGTCAAACAAACATTCAAAGCCTGTCCGTGCTGGACCATAACGGTCAACAAATTAGAACATGCAAGATTACTCAACCAGGTATCACCCTTGATATCAGTACCCTGCCAAACGGAGTTTACTTTATAAAGGTCACTGGAGAGAAAGGGATACAGGTGAAAAAGTTTATTAAACAGGAGTAATAGACAAAAATGATATTTTTTAGTAACTATTGAGTTCGACTTCCTCTCCTTTAACAAGGAGTTGATCGGTCAAGTCGTTTCTGATAAACTGATTGTAGCATTTGACCCATGTTATATTCCCAAGTCGGGTAAATCAACTTACGGCAGGGTAAGATATTGGTCTGGTGTAGCCAAAATAACATCAAGCGACCTTAAATAGTCATTTAATATTCAGCTTGTTACTTAACAGGTCAAACAAAGTTAACGCCAATCCGAGTACGCGGGATTTAGATGACAGGATGAAAAAATAGAACGCGGATTTATTCGGGTTTAGCGGATTAAAAACGGATTAACAATAATGCGAGGATGTTTTTTTGGAAAACCAACCTTTTTTCAAAAAACCTTGGTAACACGGGGACGAACCCCACAATCCCAACCTTATTTACCTTATTACTCCTTATTTATATCTTCATGAATATAAGGCAAATAAGCTTGGGATTGTGGTGGTTTACCTCAAGTTACTAAGGTTTTTCTAAAAAGTAAGGTCTTTCCAAAAACATCCTTCTGTTTGGTTTTGAATATCAATAGCCAATAAAACAGGATAGATACAAGTTTTTAAATTCCCACCATACGCCATTTGCGGCACTATTTTCATATTCACCAGGTACTGGTGTGATACAACGAATGGGTCGATTCTTCCCTGGGTCAATTAACCTTCAGTGGATCATCCAGTTCAATAATAGCTTAAAAAAAACCTTACTTTTCTATTAAAACCTTAGTAACCTGACTATTACCCCGAGAACCCAACCTTATTTACCTTATAGATGAATGAATTCCATCTTTATAAGGTTCATAAGGTTGGGTTCTCGGGGTAATAGTCAGGTTACTAAGGTTTTAACAGAAAGGTAAGGTTCTTTAAAAAAAACATCCTAGCATGAATATTTCAAGAACGCTTCCCTATCAGAATTGAAGTGAAGGTCCATACGAGTGTTCAGGATCAACATTACAGATTGAACGAGGTTCCTTTAGTTTGGATGGTCACAATAGTTGTGACTCGACAGTACACACAGACTTCCTATAAGTGCGTCGAGCAGTCTCAACCTAAACCTGTTAAACAACCTCACCAATGGATACACGAAGTTTTTAAATTGAGAATGGGGAGAAATGGGAAGGTAGGAAGGTGGGAAGGTGAGAAAGTGATAAAGTGATAAAATAAAATAGAGGATGGAGAAAGTGGAGAAAGTGGAGAAAGTTGGTCAGGTCATTTGGAATCGATTTTTAAATCTTTCCGCGATTTCAAATCGTGGGACCCGGTGCAGAAGGTCAAATAGGGTCAAGGTTGGTCAAGTTAGGTCGTTCTTCACCTTCCCCGGAGGACAGCTGCTATCTTTAATCTGACAAAGGGCGAAGAAGGATTTCCCGGGTAAAATTCGACCAAGTCCTTACAATTTACAATTAACAATTTTAAAATCAAATCTTATGGGAACTATTAAAAAAGGGATCTTAGGTGGGTTCTCCGGCATCGTGGGGACCGTCATCGGGGCCACCTGGAAAGGCATCGACTACATGCGTTCCATCGCTTCCAGTATTTCAAATCCAAACACCCCGGCACAGTTGGAACACCGTGCCCGGTTTGGAACAGTCATTCATTTTCTGCAGCCACTGACCGCCTTTCTGCGCATTGGGTTCAAAAGCCAGGCAATTAAAATGTCGGCTTTCAATGCAGCCATGTCCTACAACCTGGAAAATGCCCTCACGGGTGCTTACCCGGTGTTTGACATCGATTATTCAAAGGCAATGGTCAGCCGTGGCAAGCTGGCAGTAGCCCTGAACCCTGTAGCTGCTGCAGTAGCCGGTGTGGGGATCGATTTTACCTGGGAAGACAATTCACTGAGCGCTGGTGCGTTGCCGAATGACAAGGTGCTTTTGGTGGTGTACAATCCTGCCAAGCAACTGGCCATCACGGTAGAGGCTGGAAACACCCGCGTGAGCGGTGCCCAGTCGGTCAACCTTCCTTCCTTCTTCGAAGGGGACGAGGTACAGTGCTACATTGCCTTTCAGAACGCTAACCAGTCGGCTGTATCGAACAGCCAGTATGTCAGCAGCCTGATCGTGCTGTAGGAGTGAAGGGCGAAGGTGGGAAAATGAGAAGGTGAGAAAATGAGAAATGAGAAGGTGAGAACGCTCACGTTTCAGGTTCCAGGTTCCAGGTTCCAAACTCCACACCCCAGCCCTCATAAAAGGACCGCCCTTCTTCGGGAGGGTGGTCCTATTTTAACAGTTCATTTATTCACACACAAAAAAAAAAAACATCATGAAAATTTATATTTCAATTTTGATTTTAATGATCGGGTTGCTTGTCTTAGGGACGAGCGCAAACACGGTTTCGGCTAGTCATCCCGAACTGGTTTCGGGATCTCCTGAAGTCGCTGCACTTGCCGGCACTGCCTCTGCCCCATCGACCAAGGCCAGCGTGGCAGGCGATGTTCAGATTGCATTTGAACAAAGCAATGACGAATCAGAGGCTCCGGGCAATTTCTTCCTCAAAAACTGGGGCTCACTGGCTCTGGGTCTACTGACCTTTTTGGATGTGGTTGCAAGGTTAACACCCACGACCAGGGATAATTCGATCGTCAATTTGCTAAGTACCATCATCAATGCCATCATCCCCAATTTTAAGAAGGGCGGGGGAACTTTTAGGATGGAGAGAAAGTGAGAAGGTGGGAAAGTGAGAAGGTGAGAAAATGAGAAATGAGCAGGGGCGGGAATGGATGTGAATAAAAATGATTCCTGCTGCCTGCTCTTTTCTAATTCGTGTAATTCGTATCAATTCGTGTAATTCGTGTATTTAAAAATCAATCATTATGGCAAGAATTCTTTCAAACAGTATTTTTGGTCCCATCTCCGGGGCCCTTGGAGATTTAGTTTATAGCAGCTGGAAGGGCATCCAGTATGTCAGGTCAAAACCAGTTCATGTGGTTATATCCCGGACAGCGGCCCAGCTTGAACAGAGGGCCAGGTTCGCTTTCATGCTAAAGTTTATACAACCGCTGAAAGATTTTCTGCGGGTAGGGTTCAAAAGCCAGACGGCTAAAATGTCGGCTTTCAATGCAGCCATGTCCTGGAACTATCGGAACGCGCTTGGGGGGACCTTTCCTGATTTCGCGGTTGATTGTACAAAGGTGGGGGTAAGCCTTGGCCCACTTACAGGGGCATTAAATCCTGAAGTCAGGATGGGAGCCGGTGGTAAACTTGAGTTTGCCTGGGAGGACAATTCCAATGATCGCTATTCGATGCCCAATGACAGGGTCATGCTGTTGGTTTACCACCCTGCCGGTCAGCTGGCAGAAACCCTGATTGGTGGCAATACGCGCAGGTCTGGCGGTCAGGCAATCGATCTTCCTGCCTCTTTTTCAGGGAAAGAGGTGCATTGCTACATGGCCTTTCAGAATGACAGCCAGCGGCTTGTATCCAACAGCCAGTATGTAGGCAGCCTGAATGTTGGGACATGAGGCAGATGAAATGGTGGCTGGATGATGGTTGCTGGTTGCTGGATGCTGGTTGCTGGCCGCTGGCTGCTGGATGCTGGCTGCCAGTTGCCAGCAGCCAGTTGCCAGCAGCCAGCAACCCTTAATTATTTCCTTCCTGGTAGATATTCTGTATAATCAGTCCCGCAAGGGTAAACCCGTAGATAGCTGTAATGTGTGCAACAGTTCCGTTGATCACCGCTTTCTGGCTGCACCATTCGTGGTCGGCCAACGAGGGGTCTCCCGGTGCATTCTTGGCCTTGGGACACAGGCATTTATCGGTGCCGCAGGAGGCTCCCGCCCCCCGGTTGTCGAGCAGTTCTTCACTGTAAATACACATAAACTCCTTGGCCGGCAGATCACCCTTGCGGATCTTTTTTCGGATGATCGATCCCAGTGGGCAACCTTTCACTTTCCAGAATTCAGTCACCCGTATTTTGGTAGGATCCAGTTTCAGGGAAGCGCCCATGGATGAAAAGAATACGGCATTGGTGCGTGTTGCCTTGCGGATCAAATCAATCTTGTTGCTCAGGCTGTCGATGGCATCAATGATAAAATCATAGGACTCAAGGTCAAAGGACTCGGAGGTCTCGGGCTCGTATATTTTCTGAAGTGTTTGTATCTGAGCTGAAGGATTGATTTCAAGCAGCCGGCTCTTGAGCGCCTCGGTTTTGACTTTTCCCACCGTGTGCGTGGTGGCATGCAATTGCCGGTTAATATTGGTAATGCAAATCAGGTCGGAATCGACAATGGTCAAATGTCGTATCCCACTGCGCACCAGGCTTTCGGCGCACCAGCTTCCCACGCCCCCGATTCCGAAGATAATCACTCTCTTTGCTGCAATCTTCTCCATTATTTCTTTGCCCAGCAGTAACTCTGTGCGCTGAAATATCCCCTTTTCGAAATTCATAGATTTTTAAAACGTTCCCGATGCATCGGGATGATTAGCCAACTATATATACTTTTTTTCAAGCGCCGAAAGTACTAAAAATATGAGTTCATACACAGGTAGATGAATTTGGATGGTTGGATGGTTGGATGGTTGGAGGGTTGGAGGGTTGGATGGTTGGATGGTTGGATGGTTGGATGGTTAAAATTAGAAAAGGCTGTCCTCTGACAGCCTTTTCACCCGTTTGAGACGGGAAACTAACCTAAACCAACTAAACCTAATAAACCATGAGCTAACCAAAGTAACCAGCTTTGAAGTAGCTACCTTAATAACGTTCGAAGTAGCACTTTAGTTGTCGAATGCATAAAATTTTTATCCAATCGACGTACTATTTCTATTTTATTAAGAACCACAAAGGTATCAAAAAAAATAAGTATTTACCAAACGCAGGTCCCGGAAGATGGTTTTATTTTATAAATTTAATATCTATTAACGCATTATCAATTAGTGGATACCAATAAAAATAATTTCTCAATGAATCCATGTGAATGTGCTGACCGAATGGGGATTTCATTTTATTTTCCTTCCACAGGGCTTCCGTGGGCATTGGAATCGGAGGAAGGTTTTCAACAATTTACTCTTGATAAAAACTATCATTTATGTGCATAAATTCATCAGGAAGC
>DASXUZ010000151.1:0-9660 GCA_036504555.1 Prolixibacteraceae bacterium
TGTTACGCAAACCTTAATAACCTTCGTAATCAGACTCATACCCCGGAACGTAAACCTTAGTAACCTTAGTCAGATCCAATTCCCTAACCTTATTAACCTTAGTTCAAGATCAACACAAGCAAAAAAAAATATTTTCTGCAAAATAGCCATTTTGATTACCAAATGAAGAAAGAAACTCTAATTTTGAGAATT
This sequence comes from Prolixibacteraceae bacterium, assembly GCA_036504555.1. Lineage (GTDB taxonomy): Bacteria > Bacteroidota > Bacteroidia > Bacteroidales > Prolixibacteraceae > Aquipluma. The sequence goes on from DASXUZ010000151.1 coordinate 193, forward strand.
GAAATAAAACCACCAAAAACCTAAACAACCGATTCCCGATGAAAAAAATACTGCTGATTTTTTTGTTCCTCGTGTCCCTGGCAGCCGCCAATGCACAAGACAAAATCATTACTATTAAACAAGATACCATCGCATGCCGGATCGTATCAGTCAATGCAGAGCGTATCAGCTACGAACAAAAAACTTCAGACCAAGTCTTTGTCGGAAAGTCAATTTTAATTGCAGACGTGTTGCAATATGTTCGCACGGCGAGGTCTGGCAACTTTGGAGAGGGGTTTGTTCATCAAAAACCCATTCGCGAACGCCCTGCACACCGCTGGCTGTTTTCACTGCAAGGCGGACTTTCCCATTCGTACACCGACTTCAGCTATTTAAAAAATATGCTGCTCAACTCTGGTAATTCAGCATCGGCCACCGATGATTACACCAGAAAGCTCGAAAACGGAGCATCCGTCAACACGAGTCTTCATTATTTGCTGACCACTTTTTTGGGCCTCGGCCTTGATTACAACCTTTTCTATTCAGCCTCAAAAGCCGAGTTCATGTCCCCGGGATATGGACAGATCAACCTGCCGCTTTACATCAAAATAGGACTCGATGAAAGGCTGTACACCCAATTTGCCGGCCCCTCGGTATTGTTGCAGCAATTTCCTGACAAGAAACGAAAAATCAAAATTTCGGAAACACTCTCCCCCGGCGTTGTGCTGTTCCGCGATGAAAGCAGAGGCAGCCAATTTCAGGCCTATTGGGGTACTCAGGATTCTTACAACGGACAACCTCCTCAATATTACGACCAGGCCAATAGCATAAGCACCAGCACCTCCTATGGGGCAAAAGGCAGCCTGTCCCTGGAATACGGCATTACACCCCAACTCTCGGCAGGTCTGGCCGGGAATTTTATGTGGGCAAAACTTCATAAAATATCGACCAAAACTTCAGTCTCCCGTACAAATGATCAGAAACTTGAAAACCCCATCACTGTTTCACACATCGATTACGGTTTTATTGTTCGCTATAATTTTTAAACAACCCTGACCTGCCAACTAAAATATGATCCGTATGAACCACCTGATAAAAAACCTCCTCATCCTATCCTTGTCCATCGCATTTTTTTCGTGCAACGATGACTTTGTAAACGAAAAACTGACTATTTCAGGGGTGGCCACCTCCGCCATTGTTATTTCACCCGAATGGGAGGCCGACGATTACCAGTTCAGTTGCGAGAATGTGGTCAATGCCGATTTCACCATCAACAGCAAACCCGAATGGCTGATCCTTGACAGTCAGTCCGGAAAATTTACAGACAGCATGGCAACCATTCATGGTTCTGCAAATCCGGAACCGCGTTTTTCAAATGTTGGCCTTTATGTCGATCAGATGATGATAACTTCAGACGGTAAGCAGTATGCAGTACCGGTCTATTATATCACCGAAGGGAACCCGACTGTCCAGGTAAACCGGCAATTTGAAATAGCTTACAACAACTACAACAATGTGTTGGAGATTTCCAATACGGGCGAGGGCGTTTTACTCTGGGACATTCTCAGTATGCCCGACTGGCTGACAGTCAACACCAGCCAGTTCAACGCCATGTCCCTCATACTGGGCAAAGGGGCGGCCGCAACTGTTCCTTTTGTCCTCGATCCCAAGGCTGCCATACAAAGCGGCTTAACGGGAACCATCATCCTGAAAACCAACGACAAAAAAAATCCACAGGTCGAAATTGCCGTTTCTGCCAATTTAGGGACGCCGAGCCTTACATTTTATAACGACCGCATTGATTTTGGAGCTACCGAGATCCACAAAAATCTGGGACTATATAACAGCGGAAATGGATTGCTGATCTGGAGCATCGAAGGATTGCCCGAATGGTTAACGGTTTCACCTGCCAGCGGAGTGTATCCGCCCTATTCCTCCATGGGCGAGGTGATGCTTACCTGCGACCGCAGTAAACTTCAAGCCGGGTTTTACTCGGCAACGATCTCCCTGAAGACCAACTCCACCAACAGCTTGTCGGTTCCCATCACGGTAACTTTACGCGTACCCGGTTACAATGCCAACGTAAAGGCATTGGATGGAAACATTGTTGACGCCACGTTTGACAAAAACACCAACATCCTGTATTATGTCACTGCCCAGCCCAATAAGCTGGTGGCTTACGATGTAACGTCCAAAACTGTTCTGCATGAAGTGACTCTAAGCAAAGCCCCTACCTCCATGGCCATTTCCGAAGACTTTACAAAAGCTGCTGTTGGTCACGGCGGATTGATCAGTGCGATCAACCTGAGTGATTTTACCGTTACAAGAACTGTCGTATACGGCTTTCCCATTTATGACATTGAATGGACCAAAGACGACTGGTTCTGCTATACAAAAGGGGGTACTTATATGAACAACATGCTTTGGGTGAACCTGTCGACTTTGCAAACGGCCGAAAGCGATGACAACGAAATGGACGAGGGCACCAATATGAAGAAAGTGCCTCAGCAACCCTATGTGGTGGCAGCAAGAAGGTATTCCAGCCCATCAGGGATAACTGTTTTTGATGTCAATACAAAATTGGAAAAAAACTACCGCCACCAGAGTATCGGAAATTTTTGGTTTTCATCTGACGGCCAATATATGTTTGATTCCAGTGGAAATGTTTACTCAACCAATGCGATGGTTTCTGCTAATGGCAGAAATCCGGAAAACCTTGCTGCGATCAGTAAACTGAAAATCCCCGGGACCTCTTACATTAACAATATCCCCTGGATGGATTTTTCATCACAAGCGAAAAGTATATGGGCCATTTCTCCAGAATCGGCCTTGATTTACCAGTTTGAAGACAATGATTACACACTGGTAAAAACCTACGCCTACGACGATATGTACCAGCCCAGCGCCCAGTCTGCCGCCTATCAGGTGGTGGCACGCTATGTTTTTTCCAATGGCTCAGGAACCGAGTTATCGGTATTGCGCAAGGGAAAGGACAATACAACCTGGTCGCTTGAATCCATTGCCGTAAAATAATGTCGTGATACAGCTAATGTGACGATAGTGGTTACGAGTAATCAATATCGTCACATTATTTTTCCGCTCTGCCGGATTTGCAATCCGGCTGTCTTAATACCGGATCTTTGATCCGGGGATTTAAAGCTGACACATATCCTTGTCTGAATGACGGTTTCCTATCCTTCAAACCTTTTCCTCTGCTCCCTCAGCTTCTCCCTGGAAGGATAAAACCTTGAATCGGATGGAAGAATCAATTCCTTTCCATTGAATTGCTCAATACCCACCAGCGGATAATGATCCCTCAGGCGTGGTTGCACGAGCACCAGGTAATCATCCGACACCGAAACCATCCCCCGGTCAAAGGCACGGTCCAAGGTGGGAGAGAGGGCGATCCCATTGTGATAGGATCGACTCAGGGAGCTGTGGTTTGCAACCGCAGAAGTGTCAGGTATTCAATTGAAAAAAATGGTAGGAGGCAGTAGGCTTGGACCAATCTTACCCGAACACGGAACCCTTTGCCCCTGAATTTTGATGCACCCATTCAGGTGGCACAAAATGGAGCGAAAGGCCTGGCACAACTTCGACCGTTTTATCTAGAGCGCAGTTCAGCTGAGCAGGTGACAACTCTGGATTGATAAAAGGTCACCCGCTCAGTTATTTAAAACATGCTATAAACCATAAATAAGTCGGCAATAATAGTTAATAGGACTAATTTTAAGATTCATATTTTGTTCCTTTTTGGGTCCAATAATTCTTTCTAATTGCACTTGACTAAAAGGGATAAACAGTTATTTTAAATCAATCAGTATTTTGATTATTTAATAAATATTATTAAATACTAATTCACTTCAAGATCTTGCCAGGTTGGCAGTTTCGGAAATTTAGTATGAGGATCGGCCTGGTACCAATAACAGACTGATGAAATATCTGATTGTTGTTTCAAATATCTGCCTCCCAAATGCCAACCCAAATCCTGAATGGTGATTTTCAGATCTTTTTCAAAGCGAATAGGGTCAAGGATATGCCAGCGGTAAAGCCCGAAACGTTGTTGCGATTTATAGGCTCCGTCGGGGCGAATAACCTGGTGAAGGCCTGCATACGGGGTACAGAATTCTTTGTATTGTCCGTTCCTGTCGAAATTGTAGGAGCCGCAAAAATAATCCTCGGTACCTGTTCCGCAAATGGTAGGAAATTTGCCATCACCATCCATAAAAAACTTGATTTCACCTTCTCCCCACCAGTTGTTGTTATTCACTCCCCAGGCCAGGTAAACACCTACATACTGACCTTTTCCCTTGATATTGTCAACGATGGTATACTCGCCACCTACCGTGGGATTTTGACGTCGGAATTGAGCATGAAAATAGGCCGCATCATTTGGCACATCGGTGAGTGTATAATCAACTTGATAATACAAGGTCATGGGTTCTGCATCATTGATGTTTTCCATGGTAATGCGACATTTTTTGCGGAAAGGCATGGTCCAATAGCAATTAAAAGCACTCCCTGGGTTGACACACACAGGAAGTGAGTTTAATGGTGCATATTCATTCCAACCCATACCAAAAAAATCGCCAACGGGACATTCCACAGAAGGTTCCGTTTCATCATCCCAATAAATACGAAGAATTGAAAAGCGCCAGTTGCCGGTTGGGGTCATCCAGATGTGCTGAATAGCTCCCGAGCCTTCAATTTCAGCAATGGTTAAGGTTTCACCCGGCTTAATGCGCACGTAAGGATTCACCTTCCAACCTTGTCCAAGGTCACGGGCAGCCCAGGCGGCATTGGCCGTGTTGGTTTTATCTTTATCTTCCAGACTGGCCATCCCGCCTTTGCCTTTTTCTCCTGTGAAATTTTCAGGACTGATGGATCTTGTTTTGGCATTGGACAATCGGTATAAGTTGCCCATGTTCATATCCAGACCATTGAAGACGGATTGGGAAGAAACCTCCAAAACGACAATGAAACTAATGATGATGTAAATTAAGATTCTTTTCATGTTTTAAAATTTAAATAGGCTAAAATTCTTCAATTCTTTTGGTTCCTTCGAGATAGGCAATCATATTTAAGACCAGGTAATTCCAGTTTTGAAAACCGATATTTAGAACAGGTTGACCATTTTCAGGGAGGTAATATTCATGTAATGCGCCATTTTTTTCATAGTCCTTTCCAAAAAGGCAAACTGTTTTGATGGCCATTTCACGTGCCTCGGTTTCATAACCATAATCGACCAATCCTTTAAATACCATGTAATTAGAAATGCCCCAAATTGGTCCTGTCCAGGAAGATGGATTTCCGGTTGCACGTACATCATACATTTTTTCTAGTGGGCTCAATGTTCGGATGCCATAAGGGGCATTAAATGAGGTGGTATCCCTGTAATGTTCTTTTACAATTCTTTCCGCCTGCTCTTTTGTTGCAATGCCTGACCATAAGGCCAGGAATCCGGACCATACATCAAGACGTTGGATGATGCAATCATATTTGCGGGGATTTCCACCGTGAAGCTCCCACCAGATCTCAGGTTTTTTATAATTGGTAAGGTTAAGATCAACACTATAGTAGAATCCGTCACGCTGGTCCCAACAATTTTCCATGATACTCTCTTTCAGTTTAGCTGCATCTTTTCGATAAGCAACTGCTATTTCAGGTAAATCCAATTGAGTGGCCAAATAGTCCATTGCCAACAGCTCTTTGTAAAACAGGGCATTTAGAAAGATCGATCCTGAGCTTTTATTAGGACGGTAATAGGTTGAAGGATCATTATCGACACCAATTCCGGCATCATCGGCCCAAAAGATGAGTCCTGTTGGCCTATTTTTCATGTGGCTTTGGTAGGCATTTACAAAAGCTTGTAAGAAGTAGAACTTTTCCCTTAGCCACTCGGCATCCCCATGGTCTTGCTTTACCAAAAATGCGGCATGTTGAGCCAGGCAAGGTTTGTGCATATTACTCTCAAAGACACCGCCTTTTTTGGCATCCAATTCTTCCATACGCGCTAAACGAGTGGGGGAATCTCGCTTAATCATGTGAGGGACCCAGCCATTTATTCCTCCTTGTTCGATAAAATTCAAGATACAGCCACGTTCATATTTTAACGCTTCCTGTTTATCTTTCGCCGAGCCGTTGTTTTCCAATATTTGGCGCAAGGCAACGTTGGTCAGCCAGGAGTCCCAGTCCCACAACACATCCGAATACTGATCACTACCAGGTGTAATGAATGGAAAGACCAGGACTTTGCCTTCCTCTTTAAACATTCCTTTATATTCGGCATAAATATGCTTTTTTATAATGGGTACGTATTTTTGCCATTCCTTTGTGGATTGTTGGGCATTTACTGTATAGATTATAGTAAACGCAAACAGAAAGAGGAAAAAGAATCGACTATTAATTGTTTTGTTCATAAAGTTTAATTTATAAGAATATCCTTGTTGTATTTCAATTTTATTAACAATCATATAAGTTGAAATAGAACTATTTACATGTAATGACAATTTGCTGTTTTTGTGAACTATTGGATTGACGAACAGTGATATCCAATTTTCCAGCTTTATCGTACTTCCAATCTTCATTTTTCGTTCCATTGACCAATAGTGATATTGGCTCTTTCTTTGTATAAATTTCAATCAGGTAAGTTCTGGAATCCGACATTCCCTGATACTTGCCTTGTGTTGGATTTATTACGAATTCGATCTTGTCCTTCCCTTCGTTGCATTCAAAGTTTGTTTTAGCGATGTTCCCTTTTTCAAAATCGAAGGTGACACCATCATCTTCCAGTAATGTATAGCTACTTTGTTTCTCTGGATATACCCTTACAATAAGCGTATCAACAGGATGTTCGCCAATGTATTGCATCGGCATTTGATAAGGGATAATTGCCCCTGATTTGATGAAGAGTGGACCTCCGCGGTTTTCAGGCACTTCGCATTTCAAAGATTGTTTGCCTGTGAATTTTTTACCGGTCCAGTAGTCAATCCAGTTTCCCTCGGGTAAATAAACCGAATCGGTATAAGCTCCAACCAAAAGGTTTTCGCCAAACATATACTGATGAAGGGTGTTTTCAAATTTCACCTCATTTGGATAAGCCAATGACATTGGCCAAACTATGGGTTGTCCGGTTAATGAACTGTTGATGGCAGCCGAATAAATATAGGGAATCAGGCTGTAACGTAACTGTGCGTAATACCTGAATAATTCTTTGTCATGATTGTTGTAATACCAGGGATGAAGCAACCACGCCCAACTGTTCAGCTGTACCCATGGAGTAAAAAACGCGTAATGAATACCTGGTCCCTTCACCGAAAGGTCTTCCAGCATATCGACCGCGATATTTGGATTCCCGGAATAACTTTGGTTAATTATATCATACAGACTTTTTACGTTGCCTCCGTTATCACCGACCGTTGCAGCGCCCCAATGTGGAGAACCTGCATACCCACCGCAATAATGTTGGAATGAACGCAATCCGGTATGTTCACGGAAAGTTGTTTGCATTTGTTTCTGAAGCAGAACCTGATTTAAGTTATGCATTTCAGCATCGGTCTTGCCATTGAAATATTTACGGTCAGGATGTTCATCCATGGTTCTGCCCGGATCAAGTTTAAATCCGGAAACGCCCTGATCAACGAATTTCATCAGATGTGGAAACCAATGTTCCAGACCAGATTGCGGCTTACCTGATTTTGCAGATAGACGATCTTCCTCTTCAACAGTTAAATCATGTTCAATATTGAGCCAAAGCGCTGTTTTGAAACCCAGATCTTTCATCTTGGTGAGATAGAGGTTCGTCTTTTTAACATCCTTTGGATCGGGCAACCATGGAAAATCAGCATGAAATAGCTTATCGTTCCATTCTTTCTTGGTTGAAGAATCATAGGTTTTTGACATCCACTGTGTTTCAACCCAATAGATATCACAAGGCATTTTTTCCTGCCTGAAACGGATTGCATTGTCAAGAATGTTGAATTGATTTTCGAGGATATTACTTCCAAAAGCAAAACCGTAGGCATATTTGGGCAAGAGATAAGGTTTCCCGACGATGGTAGTGTATTGTTCAAGCACATCGGTCATGCTTTTCCCGAGCATCACGTAAAAATCAAGTTCTCCGGAAGTGTTGTACACAAAGAGTTGATCCTTTTGAAACCGACCAACATCGAAATAGCTTCTTTTGGTCGTATTGTTGAAAATCCCCCAACCATTGGTACTCATGATAAAAGGCATGGGAGCCTCCGTTTTTTGATAAGTGGCCCAGATTCGTAGGGCAGATCCCCGATGTTGAACCTCAGTGCGGCTGGCACTTCCAGCACCGTAAAATCGTTCATTATTCTTTAACTGGATTCCCAACATCGCTGAATTCACTGTATCGCAAATCTCGCAGCCTTCGATTACTTTTCTGGAATAGTTTTCATCACCAATAATTCCATTGCCTGATTTTGATCTCCCAAAATACTTATTGAGTGATGTCCCCAGTTTGACAGTCACTGAATTGTCAACTTTGCAACATTCAATTTTACTGATTACAGGTTCCCCTTTTAAATCCTTTATCGTGAGTTCACCATTCGATTGATTGACGATGAGCTGATAACAGGAAGTTTGAATGATCTGGTTCCCTTTTTCTGATTTTGACTGAACAGCTGTGGTCGTCCAATTATCCTTGAGGATGCCGTACCGTTCCATGAGTGATTGCGGAAATTCATTTTTAGAGGTAACTCTAATCCGGAAAATCTGATCCGAACAAACCTGCACACTGAGGTATTTATTGTTCTTTAAAGGAATTACAAATGAGTTTTTTGATTCCTGGGCCTGGCAAATAGTAGATAAAATGATCCCTAATAGACAAAGAAGCATCCATCGATTGACAAAATTAAATGAGATTCTGGTTGTGTGTTTGATGTTCATGATATAGTTGGTTTTAATGTTTATTACCGAATACTATTTTATCCGCAAAAGTCACCATTAACGGGAATATCTGATCGGATAGATGATTCGGGTAATGTTTAGCTCCTGTCAGAGGATGGATTTCATTGTATACTTTGGCTGCAGTTAATGAATCGGATAATCTTTGGCTGACAGAATAAGGAACCACATCATCCGCCGAGCCATGAATCATGCAAGTTGGAGGCGTTAACTGACTTACCGGAAACGCATTGACAGATTTACTACCGTTCTTTTGAATCCCATAGGGAGGTAAACCACCCCATAGATCAATGACTCCTATAAAAAGGAGAGGATTGCTGTAGGCAGTATTTACCACAAGTCCTCCGCCTGCTGAATCTCCTGCAATCATTATCCTGGTCGTATCAATATGATAGGTCTGACTGTTTTTTTTTATCCATTTTAAGGCTGTTACGACATCAGAAATGGCATTGCTCAATTCGATATGAAAAGAATCGATGGAACATCCTGGCCACAGCCGGTAGTTGATTGAAAAGGCAACAAACCCATGATTGGCAAATGTGTTCGCCATTTCAGGAT